>JBARYS010000316.1:0-2884 GCA_049648155.1 Catalinimonas sp.
CGGCCACGTGGTACGAGAGCAGTTGCAGCGGCACCACCGAGATGATGGGCACCAGCGCGTCGTGGGCGGCGGGTACTTCCAGCACGTGGTCGGCCATCCGGCGGATGTCCGTGTCGCCCTCGGTGACGATGGCGATCACGCGGCCCTGACGAGCCTTTACCTCACGGATGTTCGAGATGATTTTCTCGTAAGAGCCGTCGCGCGTGGCGATGAAGAAGACCGGCATCTCCGCGTCGATCAGGGCGATGGGGCCGTGCTTCATCTCGGCGGCGGGGTAGCCTTCGGCGTGGATGTAAGAGATCTCCTTCAGCTTCAGGGCCCCTTCCAGCGCCACGGGGAAGTTGTAGCCCCGGCCCAGGAAGAGAGCATTGCGCACGTCCTTGATCTCGGCGGCGATCTCCTTGATCTGGTCTTCCAGCTTTAGGGCGCGCTCAATCTTGTCGGGCAGCGCTTCTAACTCGGCCAGGATCTCGTGAAACTTCCGGTCGCGAATCATGCCGCGCTCCTTGGCGACCATCAGCGCCATCATGGCCAACACGGTCACTTGCGAGGTAAACGCCTTCGTGCTGGCCACGCCGATCTCGGGGCCGGCGTGTGTGTAGGCCCCCTCGTGGGTGAGGCGGGCAATCGAGGAACCGACCACGTTGCAGACGCCGAAGATGATGGCCCCGCGCTCTTTTGCCAGCTCGATGGCCGCCAGCGTGTCGGCAGTTTCGCCCGACTGCGAAATGGCGATCACCACGTCGCCCTCGCGGATCACGGGGTTGCGGTAGCGGAACTCGGAGGCGTATTCAACCTCGACGGGAATACGCGCCAGGTCCTCGAAGATGTACTCGGCCACCAGCCCGGCGTGCCAAGAAGTGCCGCACCCCACGATCAGGATGCGATCGGCGTTGACCATGCGGTTCAGGTACTCGCGCAGCCCGCCCAGCACCAGGTGACCCCGCTCTGACGACACCCGGCCGCGCATGGCGTTGCGCACCGAATTGGGCTGCTCGAAAATCTCCTTCAGCATGAAGTGCTCGTAGCCGCCCTTCTCGATCTCTTCCAGCTCCAGGTCCAGCGTCTGAACGTACGGCGTGGTAGTCTCGTCGTCGAGGTTGCGTATCGAGAGCTTCCCCCCTTTAATCGAGGCGATCTCGTGGTCGTTCAGGTAGATCACCTCGTTGGTGTACTCGACAATAGGGCTCGCGTCGGAGGCGAGGAAAAACTCCCCCTTCCCCACCCCGATCACCAGCGGACTGCCCTTGCGGGCAGCCACCAGTTGGTCGGGCGAGTCCTCGTCGAGCACGGCGATGGCGTACGCACCGACCACCTGCGTCAGCGCCAGCCGCACGGCCTCTTCCAGGCTACACTCCTCGTGGCTGCGGATGTCTTCGATAAAGTGCACCAGCACTTCGGTGTCGGTATCGCTCTCGAACGTATGGCCCCGTTTGATGAGCTCTTGCTTAAGGCTGGCGTAGTTCTCGATGATGCCGTTATGGATGATGGCCAGCCGCTGGTTGCCCGAGCGGTGCGGGTGCGCGTTGACGTCGTTGGGTACGCCGTGCGTAGCCCAGCGCGTGTGGCCGATGCCCGCGCGCGCCTGCTTAGCTTCGCTGGTGGTGGCCTCAGCCATCAGCTTTTCGAGCTCCGTGACCTTACCCTGACGTTTAAAAACGTGCAGGTCACCGTTCATGAGGGCGATGCCGGCGCTGTCGTAGCCCCGGTACTCCAGCCTCTTCAATCCTTTGATCAGCACCGGGTAGGCGTCCCGGTGGCCGATGTAAGCCATGATGCCGCACATAGGTCAAAAATGTTTGTCGGCGAAGATAGGTAGCGCGCCGTAGTTACTCGCCCGGCACCTCCACGTAGTACACCTTGATGCGGAGGGGTTGGGCAGGGTCGCCGCCACCAGGCAGCACCAGGCGGCGCGGGTCGGACGCGAAGGGGCGGAACAGACGCCCGCTGCTCTGTTGCATGACCGAAAGCGCCAGCGGGGGGCCGAACGGGTAGCGGGGGTTGCCGGTGCTGGGCAGCCACTTCTTCACGAAGTCGGTCAAAATCAGTGGGTAGGAGTTGCTCGCTTCGTTGTAGACGAACAGGTAGCCGTTTTGTCCGGCGTCATTGAAGTAGTTGATCGCCACCTCGCCCGAGTTGTCGAAGAGCGCACGGGCGCTGTCGCCGCTCGTCTCTATCAGCACCAGATTAGGCGGCGGTGCCAAGCTGGTTCCGAACCGTGCGTCCCCGATGGCCGGAACAACCAATTCGGCCCGTTGGATGGCGATGCTCGGCGTACGGCTCTTCAGCCCGGCCAGCGCGTCGAACGAAAGTACCGTTCTCACGTTCGATAGCCCCTGCACGAAGCCCAGGTTGCCGAGATCTGCGGTCGGCACGGACAAGCCGGGCTTCAAATCTGCCAAAGGCGTCTGGCTGCGGTCCTGTTCTACGCGGTAGTAGACCGTGCTGTCGTTGGCCGAGATAAGGTCAATGGCCGCCGTGTCGGTAGGCGAGTGGTAGTAGATCCGTGCGGTGATTTCTACGGACTGCGCCGAACGACGCCCTACGCCGCCGACCATCAGCCCCTCTACGCCTTCCGCCTCGTCGACGCGCAAGACGAACCCTTTAAAGCGATCCAGAAAAGCGCTCTCGATCAGCGTGTCGGCGTTGTCCTGGATGTAGTCGAACATCTGCCGGCCAAGCTCGTCGGTTTCCAGTAGAAATCCGCCCGACGTAGCCCCCATCTGCTGACTGCCCCAGACGGTCCCGGCGTCGAAGGCGCGCGTGGGTGCGTCGGTCTTGTAGAGAGCCGGTTCAATCCGTTCGGTCAGCGAGTATAGTTTTACCTGCGGCCGCGTGCTGGTATCACCGTAGAAGAAAGTTTGGTTGATCGACACTTCCATCG
>JBARYS010000317.1:0-5848 GCA_049648155.1 Catalinimonas sp.
GAACTGAACGACAACGTCACGATCTCCGGTACGTGGGTGTACGGCACCGGCAACGCCATCACACTGCCGCTGGCCGAGTACGAAGCCCCTGGACACCGGCCCGGGCAGCCCGTGAACTTTAATCAGAACCAGTACTACTGGTGGCAGAACTACGAGGACTACGGCGAGCGCAACGGCTCGCGGATGGCCCCTTACCATCGCCTCGACCTCGGCGTTCAGTTCCACAAGCAGCTTCCCCGGGCCGAGCGCACCTGGGAGCTGAGTCTTTATAATGCCTACTCACGGCAAAACCCGTTCTTCTACTTTCTGGACCGAGAGTACGACAACCAGTCTGACCTCTACGAAGTCAAGCTCAAACAGGTCGCGCTATTCCCCCTAATTCCTTCCGTTTCGTACGGTCTAAAATTTTAGCCATGAAGAAGATCTTGGTTTGCGTTTGCCTCGCCGTATTGGCCGGCTGCATCGAAGACGTACCCGAGCGGTATCTCCCCGAGGGCGTCTCAAAGCTGGTGATCACCTCGTTTATCTCTCCCGACGACACGCTGCTGGCCGTACGTGTGACGCGCAGTGAGCCCATCCTGGGCGTGCGTAGCTTCACCGAACCTTTTGAGGTGATAGAAGACGCCACCGTGACCATCACCAGCCCCGAAGAGCGCCTCCAGTTGCGTTTTGACACCGACGACACCTCGGGCGTCTACCGGGCGGCCGTCGTCGACTTTGTGCGGCCCGGACAGACCTATACGCTAGAGGTAACTACCCCCGGCGGCGAGCGGGCTACGGCCACCTGCCGGGTGCCGCTCGCCACCGACGTTCCCACACCCGAACTGCGCCTGGACACGATTGTCGAGGATTGGGGCGGCGGGCCGACGTTGGAGCAGCGCCTGAACGTGTTCTGGACCGATGCTCCCGGCCTGGGAGACTATTACCGCGTTTGGGCCCAATATGCGTTCGAAAGCAAGCAGTACGTCTACTTTCAAGGGCAGATCTACGATTCGGTGTGGGTGAGTCAGATCAGCGAAATTTACTTTGAAGAGGCCGGAGCGGTCAGCGATGCCGGCGGCGACGGACAGCGCTACGCCGTACGCAACGGCTACCTGGGCTGGTTCGGAGAAGACGCGTTCGCTCGCAACCCACGGGCCACGGTTTATCTGCTGCGCACCGACGAGGATTACTACCGCTACCACCGCTCGCTCGAGTTGTTCAACCGCGCCGACGGCAACCCCTTTGCCGAGCCGGCACCGCTCTACAGCAACGTAGAGGGCGGGCTGGGCGTCTTTGCGTCGTACTTGTCGGTGGGGGTCGAGGTGCCGCTCTAGACATCGACCGGTCCGCGCCCTCATCCCGCCGATACGTCCGGCGTATCCGCGCCACGTGCCGCACCTTTGCCGCATGGAACTCTCCGGAAAAGTCGCCCTCGTCACGGGGGCCAGCAAGGGCATCGGCCTCGCCACCGTACAGACGCTGCTCGGTGCGGGCATGAAGGTGGGTGGCCTGAGCCGTAGCCAACCGCTCGTCCGCCACCCCGACTTTTACTTCTGCCCCACCGACATGCGGCAGATTGAGTCGGTCACGAACGGCCACCAGCGCACCGTCGAGCACTTTGGGGCCGAGGTGTCGGTACTGATCAACAGCGCGGGGCTGGGCTACGAGGGGCCACTGGCCGACATGCCCTGGGAGCAGTGGCAGGAGATGTTCGACGTTAACGTGAACGGCCTCTTCTACGCCACCCGCCGCGTGATTCCGGGTATGCGCGAGATGGGCGAGGGCCACGTCGTGATGCTCTCGTCGGTGGCCGGCACGACGGGCGTCCCGAACATGGCGGGCTACTGCGGCACTAAGCACGCCGTGCGGGGCATCGCGCACGCGCTGTTCAAGGAGGTTCGCCACTGGGGCATCAAGGTCACCACGCTCTACCCCGGCTCGGTACAGACCAACTTCTTCGACCAGATCGACTCGGTGGAGGCGCACGAGCAGATGCTTCAACCCGAAGACCTGGCTCAGACCATCCTGCACCTGCTGCAATCGCCGCCGAACTACCTGCCCCTGGACCTGGAGGTGCGCCCCCTCAACCCGAAGAAATAAGGGCCGGGACGGGCGACGGTGCAGCACCGCACGGCCGGCAAAGCACCTAAAGTCTTTCGTCCGTACCGAACGGACCGATCCGCAACTTTTTCCGGCTCGGCAGGTCGGTACCGACGGCCGGCAACCACTAAAAGCACAGTTTCAGGCACTCGCCCGCGCTTTTGGCGTCCTTTCCGCACCGATGGTTTTCCGTCGTAGCAACAGGTAATCCGGCAAGGTCCTACCAGGGTTTCACCGCGAAAACCAAATCACAACGGCACCGCCGGTAAGGTACGTGCGTCGTGCCACGCCGCCCGTTCGCCCCCCCCTTCCTTGCTCCCGTAGGAGGTAGCTTTGGGTACAACCCACTAGTTATGAAGGGCTTAACGATCACGCGCGTGCTGACCCTGTGCCTGCTCGGCTGGGTAGCAACACACACCCACGCGCAAACGCAGTGTCTGCCACCGGCCGGTGTCGTCACCGACACCACATGCACCGGCGCGCTGCTGCCCATTGCCGGTACCGGCGGGACATCCGGCGAGCGGTACGCCTGGGACTTCTGCCCGCAGACGTTCAGCCCAGATCAAGTCGACAGGTTATACCACAGTCGGATTGCAGAGATCAGCAGATCAGCTACAGTAACAGTTGCTCAAGAGGTGGCAACCGGTGAGTGGTACGGGTTTGCCGTAGATAGAAACAACAAAACCTTGGTGCGTCTTTACTTCGGAGATTCACTTGAAAGCGCGCCGACCGTACAGCCACTCGGCAATCCAGGGGGGCTACTCGCGCAGCCGGAAGATGTGTTCGTACTCCGGCGAGGGGCTGATTACCACGTTCTGGTTGCCAACGATATTGCCCAAAACGTGGTCGATTACAAGTTTACGGGTGGGCTTTCCGGCGAGCCCAGTGCTCGCGTGCTCTCGGGCATCACGGGGCTTAACCGCCCGATTGGCCTCGCCGCCGATACTACCGAGGGGGGTATCTTTTTATTTGTTGCTAGTTTCAATAATATAAAAGTAAGCGTATTTCACTTCGAAGATTCTTTTGATGGGCCTGCTCGCTTGGTCCGTTCTGTCTCACTGGGAACAAATATGCAGCCCCTCGACGTACAAACGGCGTACGACTGTAACCAGCGCTACCTGATCGTTTCTAACTTCAATAGTCGAAAAGTTACGAGCCTGGCGTTTGATACGTCGTTCGAAGATCCGCCCGTGATGCACGACATCACGCCTCCTGGTGGATTACTTGGCCCCCCCACGCGTCTCACGCTCACATTTCAGAAAAATCACTGGGAGCTGCTCCTCCAGATGAGGGACCAAGGGCTCTACGCTTACACTTACAACAACCTGAGTGAATTACCTGTAGATAGTCGTTTGGTAATTCCCCCTAACGTAGATAATTATAGGGATGTCTTCGGCTTCGAACTGATCAGAGCAGACTCTGCCTACTACGGCGTGGCGATCAGCCGCTACAACTGGCTACACGGCTTTCGCTTCGAGACGGATTGTGATGCTTCGGTGCGCTTCTCCGACCAACCCTCACCGTCGGTCAGCTACCTCGCCGCCGGCCGGCAAGACTACCTCGTGGAAGTCACCGACACGCTGGGTAACGTGCGTCGGCGCCATGACTCTCTGGTCATTGAAACTTCCCCGCAGGCTGATTTTACCTCCGGCCCGACCTGTACGAACACGATACAGTTTCTGGAAGCCTCTTGCTATCGGGAAGGGGCGGTCGCCTTTAGCTGGGATTTCGGCGACGGCACTGCCGCCACGGACGCAACCCCTACCCACACGTACGCTTCAGAAGGCGCATTCGACGTACGCTTGATCGTGACCGACGCGACGGGCGCAAGCGACACGCTCTCCAAGAATGTATCGACCGCCGAGCCTATTCCGGACTTTACCACGGACGGGGTACGCTGTTCGCAAGGCGCGACACCGTTCAGCGACCTGACAACGACGCTGCCCGGCGACCGGGTGCAGAGTTGGCGGTGGACGTTCGGTGACGGTACGATCAGCAACGAGCAGCACCCGGAGCACGTCTACGACGCCCCCGGCGACTACACGGTCACGCTGACCGTTACCGGCCTGAGCGGCTGTGAAGTCTCCACGTCGAAAGGGATATCCGTGCAGCCCGGTCCGGACGTGGCGTTTTCGGCCGAAAACTTCTGCTCGGGCGACGCGGTGGCGTTTGAAGACCTGACCACCTTCGCGACCGGCACCGACTTTGTGAGCCGCGAGTGGGACTTCGGCGACGGCACGACGAGCAACCAGATTGCCCCGACACACGTCTACGCCGACACGGGTATCTACACCGTGACCCTCTCCGTGCTCAACGACGTGGGGTGCGAGAATCGGACTACCCGCGAGGTGCGCATCTACGCCCCGCCGGCCGCCGACTTTGGCTGGCGAGTGCCCGCCCTGGCGGAAGACAGTGTTCCCTTTTTCGACCAAAGCACCGCCGTCGGTCAGCAGGTGGTGGGCTGGGCATGGGACTTTGGCGACGGTGGTGCGGATACGCGTCAAAACCCAGTCTATTTCTACGAAGCGCCCGGTACGTACGAGGTGCGCTTGATCATAACGACGGACCAGGGGTGTCGAGACACCGTGACGCAGTCTGTAGAAGTAGCTCTGAAATGTCCCGAAGTGACCTTCTTCCTGAGTACGCCGGAGATTGGAGTGAACCAGCCGCTCGTGGCGACACCCCAAACTTCGTCGGAAGCGGTTCGCCTGACGTGGGATTTCTGCGCGGGCGACCTCGGCCTGCCCCCCACGGGGGTGGTGGGGCCAGTGCTGCCCGACGCCCTCGACCGCCCCAGCGAGCCGGCCGTCGTGCAGGCAAACGATACCACCTGGTACGCCTTCAGTGCCGACAACGGCGGCAACCTGTTCCGCTCGCGGCTCGACGGGGACCTGCTCCCAACGACCTGGGACTTTGTCGGTAATCCGAGCGGGCGGCTGGCCGACGTGCGAGACATCACGGTGTTCCGGGAAGACACCGCGTGGTACGGACTGGCCGTAAACCGCAACAACGACCGCCTGGTGCGCATCGACTTCGGCGCGGAGCTTGCCAACGACGACGTCCCACCGACGGCTCAGGACGTCACGACGCTCGCCTTCCGGCCGGAGCACATCACCTTGCAGCGTGACCTCGACTCTCTGTACTTGTTCGTGGTCGGGAACAGCAGCAACCAGATTCAGCGGTTGCGGTTCGGCACTTCGGTGCTGAACGCGCCCGCCGCCGATCTGATCAGCAGCAGCACCATCGGTACCGACCAGGGGTTGCGCGACCTGGCACTCGTGCAGGAGTGCAACGAATGGTGGGGAGTGCTGCTCTCAAATTCGGTCCTGACCTACCGCGTACGGTTCGGCCGCAGCTTGGGAGACGCGCCACAAGTGAACAACCTGACCAACCGGGTGCGCGACGAGAACGGCGACGTGCTTTTGCTCGATAACCCCCGTAGTGTAGGGCTGCTGACCGACGGCGGGGAGACCTACGCCCTGATACACGGCCAGAGCGGGCAGACCTACCGCTTGGACTTCGGCACCACGATCACCACCGAGTCCGTTCGCGGCGAGCGGCTGGGCGACCTGAGCGTACTGAACAACATCGAGGGCGCTGCCTACGTCAAGCGGCGCTCCGACTGGCTCGGGCTGGCACTCGACCGCTCCAACAAAAGGGCCTATCAGGTGCGTTTCTTGAACCCCTGTTCGGCCACGCCTCAGGTAGACACCACCGGCGGTCCCGCGACGGTCTCCTACGCCGCAGGAGGCACCTACACCATCAC
>JBARYS010000318.1:0-2686 GCA_049648155.1 Catalinimonas sp.
TACTAGTATGGTGTATTCGGCGTTTCTGTCTGCTTTAATTTTTTCATTGCATTGATTGAATACCAAAAGAGAAAGTATTGCTAGTAGATGAGTTAAGTGTCTCATTATCTAAAATTTAAGGCAACTACTTAGGTAGCTACTTGTGGGAAGAAGGGGTTTGCGTCTAAAACGGACCTTTGGTCATGAGATGCTGAGTATCTCTGCTTGCGCCAGGTAGAAAACATACTTTGCAAGAGGGCATAGCGATCTACCCCGTCGCGAGGTACGAAAATAGCCGCCTACCTTTTACCGGCTGCAAATCCGCTCAGCTTGGTTGTCGGCAAACGGTGCCGCTGGTTCATCAGCGAATCGAAGCGCGGCTTGATTGCATACAGATAAAGCACTAAATTAATCACTGATAGGCTTTGAATCAGCGTCATAGAACTAAGCAATTACTTTTATTTCTTATTGTAGCGATCGGTTAGGACTCATCCGAGAATAAGTTACCGAACTCAAGGGCTTTTACATGGAGCAATTTCATAGCTCCACCCAGCGGATTACGACCAGAAGAAAACGGAAAACTCTCCCGTTCGTGTCGTTCGGTAGTTCCCCCGACCAACTACTCAGTACCGCCAGCTTTGTAGGTCGGCACCGGGCGGGGCGATCTCGGCCACCTTCGCGGCCCACTTCGGGATGAAGCGGCGGTGGTAACGCAGGCGACTGATGGCGTTGGGTTGGTCGGGGTCGCCGTTCCAGCAGTGCTCGGCGCGGTCGCCGTAGGTGATCTCACCCCGGAAGTCCTTGCTGCGCAGAAACGGCTCCAGCAGGTAGACGGCGTTGTTGAGGTAGTAGTTGTCCATGTCGCCGACGTAGATGTTGAGCTTGCCGCGCAGTTGTTCGCCCAGGCCCGCGTCCCAGTCGCGGCGCAAAATGTGCCCCAGGTCGTAGTTATCGCGCCAGTGAGCGGCCACCCAGGGGTCGATCTGTCCGCTCACCTTGTCCCAGATGCGGCGCGGGTAGCCGTCGGGGCCGACCGGCGAGTAGACCGCCTCCCAGATGTCCCACTGCCGCCCGCTGCGGCTCTTGTCGCCCAGGGCCAGTTCGCGCAGGTTTTGGTCGCGCAGCGTGCTCGACACGTGCCCGAGGTAATCACGGTGGCCGGGGCGCAGCGTGCGGCGGAACGGCCCCTCAACGTAGTAGGCGTTGGCGTCTTCGTAGAGGTTCACCAGCGTGTAGGCACGGAAGTCGATGGGGTCCGGGCAGGCGGCGTAGCAGGTGCCGTACTCGTCAGGGTAGAGCACCTGCACGGCCAGCGCTTCCCAGCCGCCCGTGCTGCCGCCGTAGACGAACCGCGCCCATCCCGCCCCGATGCCCCGGAAGCGGCGCTCGATCTCGGGAATTAACTCGTAGGTGATGGCGTCGCCGTACGGCCCCAGGTTCTGGCTGTTCACCGCGTAGCTGTCGTCGTAGTAGGGGTTGGCGTGCTGAATCTTGACGGCGATCACGCGCGGAAAGTCCGGGCCGGTCCAGGTGCGGTAGAAGTCGTACGCCTCCTGCTGCACCACGCGGTTGTAACAGTCGATGCCGAAGCGCGCGTTGTCGACGCACGGTGCGCCGGCGGTGTCGGGCGGCGTGGTCCGCCAGCCGTCGAAGTCCTTCGGAAAGTGGCCGTGCATGATCGCCAGCGGGTAGCGCACGTTCGGGTGTGTCTCCCACCCTTCGGGCAGCAGCACGTGCGCACCCAAGTACATGTCGCGCCCCCAGAATTTGCTGAGCCGCTCACTGCGGATGCGGATGTGCTTGACGTACTCACTGTCTTCGGGCTGCGGCAAGGGCGGCAGCTTCCGGTCGAAGCGCAGGGCGACGGGTGCGGCGCGGTCGCGCGTCAGGGTGATCTCCACCGGCTCGCCCACCAAGTTGCCCGGCGCGCGGTTCCACTGCTGCCCCTCGCCTCGGTCCATGGGCAGGCGCACCACGTGGCCGTCGGCGCGGCGGAAGGTCTCGTACCGATGCAGCAACACCTGCGCGCGGTAGGTCCCGGGGGGCACGTCCGCGAGGCGCTCCAAAGGGTAGCCGTAGGCGGTGGCGTCGAGCGTGACGACGGTGCCCGGCTGCCAGCCGACCACGTTCATGCCGAACACCTGCTGCGTGCCGGGGTCGTCGGTGACCTGGAAGCGCGGCTCGTCGGTAGTGTCGCGGCTCAGCATCAGCAGCAGACGCCCGTCGAGGGGTTGGTCGGCCAGCGCCTCGGGCAGCTGCACGTGAAAGGACGTCTGCGCGGCGGCGGGCAGAGCCGGCAGGATCAGGAAGAGGAGAGGAAGAAGTTTTCGCATGGCTCTAAAGATGCGTCCACACGCCGATTAGCGCACCACCCGCTCACGAAACACATCACACCCCCGGGCGTCGGCTACTCCTTCGGCGCTTGGGCCGCTTCGCCCACCAACGCGCCCGTGGCCGGGTTGCGGGCGGCGGCCACCCCGGCGGGTTCGGCCTTGGTGTCGTCGACGGCCCGCAGTTGCCGCCCCACCAAGAGGGCAATCACCGTGCAGACCACCGCCAGGTAACCCACCCACTCGTAGCGGTCGAGCGAGCCGTCAGCCTGTTCGACCACGATCAAGCCAGCCACCTGCGCCGCCACGCCCGCCGAGAGCTGCTGCACGGCTGAATTGATGCTCATGAAGCTGCCCCGGTTCTGCGGCCGCACCGT
>JBARYS010000319.1:0-3445 GCA_049648155.1 Catalinimonas sp.
CCACGAAGATCTTGACCGCCACGCTGCCGCGCATCAGCTTGTAAAGCTGATAGATGAGGTAGCTGACCAGCAGAATCTCGGCTACGTCGCCGAAGGTGATGTCCAGAAAACCGATCGTAAACAGGAACATCACTGGGGTAATTGGCTTAAAAGGGTAATCGCTTCGCTTGCTTCCTTAACGTCGTGCGTGCGCAATACGTTGGCTCCGCTTCGCAGAGCGAGTGTGTTTAGGACCGTGGTGCCGTTGAGGGCCTCGTCGGGCCGCACGCCGAGCGTTTTCCAGATCATCGACTTGCGCGACACGCCCACCAACAGCGGGCAGCCCAGCACCTGGAACTCTTCCAGCCGCGCGAGCAGCTCGAAGTTTTGCGGCCGCGTCTTGGCGAATCCGAAGCCGGGGTCGACCAGCACGTCACCCACGCCGTGCTCTCTTAAAAGATAGAGCTTTCGCTGGAGGAAACCAATCACCTCGCCCGCCAGGTCGTCGTAATCCGTCAGGCCCTGCATCGTGCGGGGCGTGCCGCGCGTGTGCATCAGCACGTAGGCCACGTCCAGCCGCGCGCAGGTCGCAAACATGGCCGGGTCGGCTCCGCCCGAGGCGTCGTTCACCAGCGTCGCACCCGCCGCCGCCGCCGCCGCCGCCACCTCGGCCCGGAACGTGTCGACGGAGACGTAGGCGTCGGGAAAGCGGCGCGCGAGCGCTTCGACCACCGGCACCACGCGGGCGCGCTCCTCGTCGGGCGGCACATCGTCGGCCCCCGGGCGGGTCGAGTACCCTCCTACGTCGAGAAAGGTGGCCCCCGCCGCGCACATGGCCTCGGCACTCCGCAAGACGTCGTCGACCCCACCGAGGCGGCTGCCGGCGTAGAACGAGTCAGGCGTCACGTTGAGCACGCCCATCACGCGGGGCGTGCGCAGGTCCAGCAGGCGGTCGCCCAGGCGCAGGGTGCGCGGCACTTCGAACGACAAGGCAGGGTCCATAAGGAGAGGGGGCGTGCGACGAAGTTAACGGTTGGCGGCGGGCCGTCCCCCCGTCGAATCGCTACTTTTGTCTTAATACCGCCGGGCGCGGAGAGGTGAACGACGCCCCGCGACGTCCGCCGGAAAGTCCGCCCCGGCCCCGCCGTCACCCCCTTGCCCATGCCCCCCGAGACCGAACAAGCCTACTGCCGGATCATCGCCGCCTGCCGCGACCTCTTCGAGCGCAAAACCCGCGACTACGGCACGGCCTGGCGCATCTTGCGGCTCCCCTCGCTGACGGACCAGATCTTCATCAAGGCGCAGCGCATCCGCTCGATCCAGGAAAAGGGCACCCAGCGGGTCGGCGACGCCGTAGAGGGGGAGTTCATCGGCATCGTCAACTACTGCCTCATGGCGCTGATGCAGTTGGAGATGCAACCCCTCAGCCCCGAACAGCGGGAGTCGGACTTGACCTTCGAAGCGTTGGCGGAGCGGTACGACGCGCACGTAGCGGAGAACTTCCGCCTGCTCAGCGCCAAAAACCACGACTACGGCGAAGCCTGGCGACTGATGCGTGTCTCGTCGATCACCGACATCATCCTGATGAAGGTGCTGCGCACGAAGCAGATCGAAGATCAGCAGGGCCGGACACTCGTTTCGGAGGGCGTCGAGGCCAACTACCGCGACATGATCAACTACGCGGTGTTCGCGCTGATCAAGCTGGGCTACGCCGAGGCGAGCGTCGCGGACTGACGGATTTGCGGGGGGGTCGGTGACGCACACAAGGCAGCACCCTCGGGTCGTCGAACGGCGGCAAAGGCGTGCCGGGCCACGCGTTGTGCATGATGCGCCCGCAAAGGCAGTATTCTTTTGGGCAGAAGCTGCACGTTTCCCTTAAATTACGTCGTTGTCTCGACGGCATCACGAATGGTGCCTGCTCCCCAAATCGACTTAAACCAATGCATTCAGATTACCCACGGGCGGCCGCCCTGCGCGGGGTGCTCCTCCTGACCCTGCTCGTATGCGGTGGGCCCCTCCGTGCGCAGGTGCGCCGCCACACCGTCAGCGGCTACGTCCGCGAAGCGGGTAGCGGCGAGCTCCTCATCGGCGTCAACGTCTACCTGCCCGGCCAACAGACGGGCACCGTCACCAACACGTACGGCTTCTACTCGCTCACCCTCCCCGAGGCTGACAGCGTTGCGCTGGCCTTCTCGTACGTGGGCTACCGCCTTGAGAGGCGGACGGTGGCTCTCACGAAGGACCAGCCACTGGACATCTCTCTGTCTGGTGACGTGCAACTGGACGAGGTGGTGGTGGAGGCCACCGCCACCGTGCCCCGCGAGACCGAGCGCGTGCAGATGAGCGCCGTCGAGGTGCCCGTGCGGCAGGTGAAGCAGATTCCGGCGCTGCTGGGCGAAAAGGACGTGCTGAAGGTGCTGCAACTGATGCCGGGCGTGCAGAGCGGCTCGGAGGGCAACAGCGGCCTCTACGTGCGCGGCGGCGGCCCCGACCAGAACCTGATCATCCTTGACGACGCGGTGGTCTACAACGCCTACCACCTGTTCGGCTTCTTTTCGCTCTTCAACGGCGACGCGCTCAAGAGCATTGAGCTGACCAAGGGGGGCTTCCCGGCGCGCTACGGCGGCCGCCTCTCGTCGGTGCTGGAGATGAACATGAAGGACGGCAACAAAGAGGAGTTTCACGGCGACGTGGGCGTGGGGCTGATCTCGTCGCGCGCCACGCTCGAAGGGCCGATCCTGAAAAACAAGGCCTCGTTCTTGCTGTCGGGCCGCCGCACGTACGCCGACCTGCTGGTGCGGCCCTTCATTCCCGACGGCGACGGTGGCTACTACTTCTGGGATCTGAACGGCAAGGTCAATTACGACCTGAGCCGGCGCGACAAGTTTTACCTCAGCGGCTACTTCGGCCGCGATCGCTTCTTCTTCGTCGAGCGCGACGACGACTACCGCTATCGGGGCGGGCTGAACTGGGGCAACGCCACGGGCACTGCCCGTTGGAACCACCTCTACAACGACCAACTCTTCGCCAACACGTCGCTGATCTTCAGCAACTACCGCTTCGGCATCTTCGCCGAAGAGCGGATCGAGGTGCCGGGAAGCCCGGACTCTGAATACGAGACGCGTATTTTCTCGGGCGTACGCGACTGGTCGCTGAAGCACGATCTTTTTTATGCCCCAAACCCACAACACACCGTGCGGGCGGGTGTGTTGACGACGGCCCACCGCTTTACGCCGAGTGCCGTGGTGGAGCGCGACACCGACCTGAACGTGAACGAGCGGAAGGTAGACGCCGTCGACGCGGTCGAATCGGGCGTGTACGTAGAAGACACCTGGAAGCCCAACAACCGCTGGCTGGTCAACGGTGGCTTCCGCCTGAGTCACTTTTATACCGAAGGGCGGCAGTACTGGAACCCAGAACCCCGGGCGGCTGTGGCCTACCGGCTGCGGCACGACCTGTCGATGAA
>JBARYS010000320.1:0-4264 GCA_049648155.1 Catalinimonas sp.
GCCCATGGGCGCGTGACGGCAGGTTGTAGTACAGTAATACAGAAATATCTGCCTAAACTTGAGGCTAGGCTAAACGTGCGTCGGCCTGCAGTACGCCGTGCTCGCCGTCTGCTCTACAACTATAAACAAGGCCGTCAACTGACTTCTACCCACTACATGATGAAACGCCTACTTTCCACCACTACCTTGGGGTTGCTGATGCTCTCTTCAGCGCAGGCTCAGTACGTGCCGACCAGCAACTGGGTAAAAGACCCCGCCGAGGGCCGCATCTTCGCCCAGGAGTGCGCCGACTTCTGGACGCAAGCGCGCGACGACGACGACGGCGGGTTTTACACCTGGGTAAACCGAACCGGTGCCGGACTGGTCAACGGGAACACCAAAAAGTCGCTCGTGACCCACACGCGTAACGGCTACGGCTTCGCACGGGCCTTTATGCTCACCGGCGACACGATGTACCTCAACCACGGCAACCACGCCCTGCAATTCCTCTACGACCACGGTTGGGATGAGACCAACGGCGGGTGGTTTTTCAGCACCGACAAGCAGGGTAATCTGGCCCCCCCCTACGGCGCCGGCTGGAACCCGAACGAGTGGAAGTGGACCTTCCAGCAGCACTACGCCCTGGTAGGCATCTCGGCGATGGCCGAAGCCACACGCGGCGCGTCGCACCTCGGATGGCTCGAGCGGGGAATGCGGTCGAACTACACGCACCTCTGGGACAGCCGCCCCGGCTTCGAGGGCTACTACGACGAGGCCGACCTCGACTGGTCGAACCCGAGGGATAAAGGCTTCACGCCGACCGTCGACGCCTTCACGACCCACGCGCTGACCGCCTACTACCTGAACAACGCCGACGCGGAGCGCACGCGCTACCTGCAACTGGCCGACAACGTCGTGGACCACATGATGCCCACTTTCGACATCATGCCGTCCGGCTTCGGCTTCGCCGAGTCGTACAACAACAATTGGGAAGTCAAGATGAACAGCAACGGCAACAGCGTGGGCCACGTGCTGAAGACCGGCTGGTGCCTGGCGCGTGCCTACCAGATCGACCCCAAGCCGGCTTACCGCCGCGATGCCACGCGCATCACCCGTGAAGTCTACTACCACGACAAAGACGGTCTGAACGAGGCTTACGATCACGCGAACGGTGGCCCCCTGGTAGACTTCAACTGGCAGACCGGCGTCCGTAAAAAGAGCGAAAAAGACTACTGGCAGACCGAGCAAGCCTACGTGGGCGGCATGATCACGTATTTTACCTCGAACCTGGAAGCCGACCGTGAGATCGCCCTACAGATGGCCGACGAGTCGATCGACTTCTTCGAGCAGTACCTCGTCGATCACGAGCACGGCGAAATTTACAGCCAGACCGGCCTGACCGGCAACGTGGTCAACGCCACTAAGGGCGACCCCTTCAAAGCGGGCTACCACAGCATCGAGCTGGGCTACTACGTCTACCTCTACGGCAACCTTTACTACCACCACCGCCCCGCCACGCTGCACTACCGCTACGAAGCGGCTGATTCGGCCCGGCAGATTAAGCTGACGCCCGTGGCCGCACCCGACGACGCCCTGCGCATTACGGGTGTGACGCTCGACGGCAACGACTTTACGGACTTTGACGCGGAGACGCGCACGCTCTCGCTCGACGCCGGGGAGGGGGGCGTGTTCGCGGTGACGTTCGAGATGGAGGTGGACCCCTCCGCCAACAGCGTGCTGGCTTCGGCCGATGGCCGCGTGTACGAAGAGGAATTGGTGATCGGTATGGTGGACACGGACGACGAAGACCTCACCATCGAGGAGTTTGTGTTCGGATTACAGACGCCCATCGACGCCACGGTGCGGATGCTGAACGTCTCCGGCGGCACGCCCTACGAGATGTCCGAGGACCTCTCCGACGGCATGGTGCTGGAAGTGACCGCCGCCGATGGCTCCGTAAAAGAGTACACGATCAACGGCCAGGTGACTTCGGCGCGCGATGTGCTGCGCACGGCCCGCCTTTACCCCAACCCGGCCACCGACGGCTTCAGGCTCGACCGTCTGCATGAGGTAACGCAGGTGCGGGTCGTCGCGACCGACGGTCGCGTGATGCTGGCCCGCGCGCTCCCCGTGGGTGCCGACCGGATGGAGATCGCCACCGCCGACTGGGCGGCGGGCATGTACTACGTGCAGCTCTCCGACCGCCAGGGGCGCAACCTCGTCAAGAAAGTAGTGATTCAGTAACGACGTTCCCTCGCTTCAGACCCGTACAGATTTCTCGTGCGGCGAAAGATCATTTCCCTGAGCCGCGAGAGAAATTTAGGCAGGTCTAGAAGAGAGGCCCGACACCGCAAGGTGCCGGGTCTCTCTTTGTTTGGGGCGGTTCCGCACCGGGATGTCCGTTTGCGAACGGCAGATGTTCGTTTGCGGACAAGCGAACCACGCCCGCAGGTTGAGGAGGGCCTACGAGCGCTCCGGCAAGAAGCTTGTCGAGGTTCAGGTGCCGCCGGGCATCTCTCGCTGCTAACCCTCCGCTCATGTTTCGCAACTACCTGCTCACTTCGCTGCGCCACCTCTGGCACCAACGTACCTACACGGCCCTTAACCTCGGCGGCCTCACCGTCGGCCTGACCGTGGCGCTGCTGCTGCTCATGTGGGTGCAGGACGAACGCTCCTACGACCGGATGCATGCTCGCCTGGACAACCTCTACCGGGTGAATGCGGTGGTCGACGCGAAGGAGAACCTGATCTGGAGCAACACGCAGGGGCCGGTGGCTCCCTACGCCAAGCGCGAGGTGCCGGGCGTGGCCGACGCCGTGCGAGTGGGTGGGTACTGGAACCTGTCGCGGATCATCGCCGACGGCACGACTTACTTCGACGCCTCCGGCAAGTACGTGGACGCGTCGTTCTTCACCGCGTTTAGCTTCCCGATGCGGGCGGGCGACGCCGCCGCGCCGTTCCCCAACCTGCAGTCGGTGGTCGTTACGGAAGCGGCCGCCGCGCGCTACTTCAACACCACCGACGCGCTGGGCAAGGTCATCAGCACCGACGACAGCACGCACTTCACGGTGAGCGGCGTGCTGGCCGACCTGCCCACGAACTCCACCATACAGGGCGAACTCTTCTTCCCGTTCCGGCGGCTCTACGCCCGCTACGACGGCACCGGCTACTGGAAGGACCTCGAAAGCGACTGGGGTAACTACAACTACCACACGTACCTGCTGCTCGACCCCACCGCCGATCCTCAAACGGTGGCCGCGCGGATGACCGACATTGCCACCGGGCAGCACATTGAGGCTACCGTGGAGCTGAGCTACCGCCTGCAACCCCTGGCCGACCTGCACCTGTACGGTCCCGATGGTGCGGAGGCGGGTGCGGCCGAGGTGCGCATCTTCTTCGGGGTGGCGCTCATCATCCTGCTCATCGCGGCCATCAACTACGTCAACCTGACCACAGCCCGCGCCACGCACCGCGCCCGCGAGGTGGGCGTCCGCAAGGTGATCGGGGCCGGGCGGGGGCAACTGTTCGGGCAGTTTCTGGGCGAGTCGGCCCTGATGTTCCTGATGGCCGTGGCGCTCACGCTGCTGATCGTGTCGCTGCTCATGCCGCTCTATAACGAGTTGTCGGGCAAGGAACTTCAGTTCAATCCGCTCGACCCGGCGGTGCTGTCGTTGGTGGGTGGGGCCTTCGCCTTCACGCTGCTGCCGGCGGGCATCTACCCGGCGCTGCTGCTGTCGGGCTTCCGGCCCACCGCCGCCCTGAAGGGGCAACTGCGCACGGGACGCGGCACGGTGGCGTTCCGGCGCACGCTGGTGGTCACGCAGTTCGTGTTCTCCATCGTGCTGATTGCCGGTACGCTGGTCATCACCCGACAGATGCGCTACGTCCGCGAGATGAAGCTCGGCTTCGACCGCGAGCACGTGCTCACCGTCTGGATGAACGACATGCGACCCCACTACGCCCAAATAAGAGACGAACTGTTGAAGCACCCGGCCGTGCGGGGCGTAACGACCGCGAACCAACACCTGATCCGCGTGAACAACTCGACCGGCGACACCGACTGGGAGGGCAAGCCGGAAGACCTCTCGTTCATCTTGCACCCGGTGGGCATCGACGCGCGCTTCATTGACCTGATGGGCATCGAGATGGTGGCCGGCCGCGGCTTCACCGGTGCGCCCGCCGACTCGGTCCACGTGATCCTAAACGAGACGACCGTCCGCCGGGCGGGCATCACCGATCCCATCGGTAAGCGCTTCAGTCTCTGGGATACCGACGCCACCATCAT
>JBARYS010000321.1:0-1771 GCA_049648155.1 Catalinimonas sp.
GGGCCACGCCGTGGCGAACGGCCTGCCGGTGGTGGCTTGCAACCGCGTAGGGCGCGAGGCGGACCCCTCGGGCGCGACGGGCGGCATCGACTTCTGGGGGCACAGCTTCGTGGCGGGGCCGCAGGGCGAGCTACTGGCCGTGGCCGCCACCGACGGAGAGGAGCACCTGGTCGTCAGCGTAGACCGCCGGCGCAGCGAGGATGTACGCCGCATCTGGCCCTTCTTCCGCGACCGCCGCATCGACGCCTACGCCGGGCTGACGCAGCGCTTCCTCGACTGAGACTCGGCCTTCTAGGCTCCCTCCGGTGCTTCGGCGGGCGCGGCCTTGATGCCCCGCTGCTCGCGCTCCTTGCGGCGGAACTCGGTCATCCCGATCTCGCCCTCGGAGGCAGCCACCACCATCGCCACGGTCAGGTCGCCGGTCACGTTCACGGAGGTGCGGATCATGTCCAGAATACGGTCTACGGCCACGATCAGGCCGATGCCCTCGGTGGGTACGCCGATGGATTCGAGCACGATCACCAGCATCACCATGCCTGCGCCCGGCACGCCCGCCGAGCCGATGGAGGCCAGCGTGGCCGTCAGCACGATCATCAGTTGGTCGGTGATGGTGAGCCCCAGGTTAAGCGACTGCGCGATGAATACCGCCGCCACGCCCTGGTAGAGGCTGGTGCCGTCCATGTTGATGGTGGCCCCCAGCGGCAGCACAAAGCTGCTCACCTCTTCTGAGACGCCCAGCTTCTTCTCGGCGGTGTCGAGCGTTAGGGGCAGCGTGGCCGAGCTGGAGCTGGTGCTGAACGCCAGTAGCTGCACCGGCCGGATGGCCTTGAAGAAGATGCCGTAGCGCACCTTGGTGAAGAGCTTGAACAGAAGCGGGTAGACGGCCAGCATCATGAAGAAGAGCCCCGCCACCACCGCCCCCGCGTACCAGAGCAGCGCCCCGAGCAGCGAGATGGCCCGCTGGGGTTCGTCGCCGGCCACCTCGACGATGAGCGCGGCGATGAGCGCAAACACACCGTAGGGGGCCAGCACCATGATGAACTCCACGATGCGGATGATCATGTCGTTGAAGCCGTCGAAGAAGCGGATCACCGGCTCCTTTTTCGCCTGCGGCAGCCCGATCAGCGCCACGCCCGCGATGATGGCGAAGAAGACCACCTGCAACATGCTGCGGTTCTGCGTGGTGGCCAGGAAGAAGTTTTCGGGCACGATGTCGATCAGCGGTTGCAGAGGGCCGCGGTTGCGCAGCGCCTCGGCGTCCTCGTTTTTGTCGGCAGCGGTGGTGCTGTAGGCCTGCATCAACTCCTGGCGCGTCTCGTCGGGCAACTGCTTGCCGGGGCGCACCAGGTTCACCACGAGCAGCCCCACCGTGACGGCCACCACCGTGGTGCAGAGATAGATGCCGATGGTCTTCCCGCCGATGCGCGAGAGCTTGCTGATGTCGGACAAGCTCGACACACCCACGATAAGCGAGGCCAGCACCAGCGGCACGGCAATCATCTTGAGCAAGTTCACGAAGATGGTCCCGAAAGGCTTGATCCAGTCGACGGTCAGCGAGGGCGACCAGCCCAGAAAGGCGCTGGCGAGCCCCCAGGCCAGCCCCAGCGCCAGCCCGATGATGATTTGCGTGTGTAGGGGTAATTTCTTCACTCCGCAGATTACGTAGATTCGCGCAGATCGCACCCGCAGCCAGGGGTGAGTTTACCGTCTGACGGACGTGGACTGGTCGATCGCCCACCCGGCCGCCGCCGTCGACGACCTGCTCTACCGG
>JBARYS010000322.1:0-2256 GCA_049648155.1 Catalinimonas sp.
CCACCGGCGAGGGGCACCTCTCGTCCATCGAATTCCGGAGCGGAACGGTCGATGCGGCGGGAGACGTGACGCTCGACACGCCCACGGGCTACTCGCAACTGCCTGAGCACATCGACGAGAAGCATTACAACCAAGGCTTTTTGCACGAGCGGATGCCCCACATGCCGGACCTGCGCAAAGAGCTGGTCGCGCAGCTACCCGAGCGATTCACCTTCCGCGAGGCCGTGCAGACGCTGCGGGGGCAGCCCGACATGTGGCCACTGCTGGACCTGCTGGAGAGCAACTACGACGTGACCTTCCTGGGGGGCGACCTCTCCGAGCGGGTGATTTTTCCCCACTCCAAGCGCGAGCAGGTAGGCATGGAAGACGTGCGCTTCGTACGCTTCCAACAGGAAGACGGCTCGCACACCTACTACGGCACCTACACGGCTTACAACGGGCGCGAGATCAACGTGCAGGTAATCCAGACCGACGACTTTCTGCGCTTCTCCGTGCACACGCTGCACGGGGCGGCGGTGCGCGACAAGGGCATGGCGCTCTTCCCCCGCAAAGTGGGCGGGCAGTACGTGATGACCTCACGGCAGGACGGCAAGAACCTCTACCTGATGCGGTCGGCGGATTTCTTCGTCTGGGAGGAGGCCGAACTGCTACGCATGCCCCAACACCCGTGGGAGTTCACGCAGATGGGCAACTGCGGCTCGCCCATCGAGACCGAGGCGGGCTGGCTACTGCTGACCCACGCCGTGGGACCGGTACGTCGCTACGTGCTCTCGGCCTGCCTATTGGACCTCGACGACCCCTCGAAGGTGCTCGGCGCGCTCTCGAAGCCGCTCATGGAACCGACCGATCAGGAGCGCGAAGGGTACGTGCCGAACGTGCTCTACACTTGCGGCTGGCTGCGCCACGGCGAGCACATCGTCATCCCCTACGCGATGTCGGACTCTTATACCGGCTTCGCCCGCGTGGGGGTGCGGGAACTGGTCGACGAGCTTCTACAACCCCACAACCGCCCCACCGAGGCTCAGCCGGCCATGTCGCGCTCAATGAGCTGAATCAGCAGG
This sequence comes from Catalinimonas sp., assembly GCA_049648155.1. GTDB lineage: Bacteria > Bacteroidota > Bacteroidia > Cytophagales > Flexibacteraceae > JBARYS01. The sequence continues at coordinate 1,062 of JBARYS010000322.1, forward strand.
TGAATCACCTTGATGTGGACCTCCTGGATGCGGTCGGCGTAGCCGAAGTGCGGCACCCGGATCTCGACGTCGGCCTGTCCGGCCAGCTTCCCACCGTCTTTTCCGGTGAGGAGCAGCACTTTCATCCCCTTTTCCCGAGCGGTCGCCACGGCACGGATCACGTTCGCGGAGTTGCCGCTGGTGCTGATGCCAAGCAAGACGTCGCCGGGCTGCCCGAGGGCCGCGACGTGGCGCGCGAACACCTCGGCAAAACCGTAGTCGTTGGCTACGCAGGTCAGGTGCGTCGGGTCGGAAACGGCCAGGGCGGGCAGCGGCGCGCGGTCGTCGCGGAAGCGTCCGGTAAGCTCCTCGGCGAAGTGCATGGCGTCGCAGTGCGAGCCGCCGTTGCCGCAGGCCAGCACCTTCTTTTCGGCTTTAAAAGCGTCGCTCAAGAGATCGGCCCCGGCGGCGAGGGTGGCCCGTTGCGCGGGGTCGTGGCGAAACTGGTCCAACAGCCGCGCGGCCACGTCCAGCTCAGCCACAATGAGTTCGTCAGGCGTCACGGTCGGGGGGGCGGCAGTTTGCGGGATTCGGGCGGCAGCTCGTCCACGTCGTCGTAGGGCGTGGGCGGCGGCGGCTCGGTCGGCGCGGACTCGGTGCGCTTAAATACGGAGCCGATGCCGCCGCGCTTGGGGGCGGGGGGCGTCTTGCCAGCCTTGGCGAGGTCGTCGTAGTAGCGGGCCTTCACCTCGTTGATCTCTTGCTGCAGCTTGCGCACACGCCGCTTCAAGGCGCTCGTCTGCGCGCTCTCGATCAGCACCTCGGCGATGAGCACGAACATGCCGACGGTGAGCCAGAAGTTCCAGAACCCTTCGTCGTACGCCACGCCGAACGAGAGCAGCGCCCGCTCGCCAAAGAGCAGCAGAATCAGGCTCACCACGAGGTAGAGCGCGACGACGGCGTAAAGCAGGTTGCGGAGAAGCTTCATGGTATCAGTCACCGTACGGCGGCGCGTAGGGCGTAGGTTTGCGACGTGCCGCAAAGTAGCGAACGTCTCTGACTGCAGCCCCGCGTGCTGCGGCCCGCGACGGAACGACGAAAAAGCGCCGCAGATTTTGCGCGGTGTGCCGGGGTACCGTATTTTTGCCGCCGTTTCGCCTCTGCCCGATGGTGTAACTGGCAACACGTCTGATTTTGGTTCAGAAGAGTCTAGGTT
>JBARYS010000323.1:0-2164 GCA_049648155.1 Catalinimonas sp.
GGTTTAGGCGCGTGCCCGAGAAACAGATGTTCTCCACCTCCGTGATGAGCTCGGGCATCTCCAGCCCCTTGGCGCGGGCCACCTCGTCGAGCGGCACCTTCCGGTCGATCTGCTGGATGATGTAGATCTTGACCTTCGACTTGTTCACCGTCGACTTGACGACCACGTCGGTAGCGGTGGTGATGTCGTTCTCTTCGACGTACCGGTTGATCGCCTCCAAGAAGGGCCGGCCGAACTTGACGGCCTTGCCCATGCCCACACCGTTGATGCCCGTGAGCTCCTCGCGGGTGGTGGGGTAGGTGGTGGCCATCTCCTGGAGCGAGGGGTCTTGAAACAGCACGTAGGGCGGCAGCCCCTTCTCCTTCGCCAGCCGCTTGCGGAGGCTCCGCAGCAGGTCGAAGAGCTTCGCGTCGTACGAGTCGTTCGAGGTGTCGGCGCGCTCCTGGTCTTCCGCCTCGATCGACAAGTTCGAGAAGTCGCGGTCGGGGTAGACCTGCACCGGGTGGGGGCGTTCGAGGTAGGCCGCGCCGCGCGGCGTGAGGTGAAACACGCCGAAATTGTCGATGTCCTTCTTCAGCAAACCGTCCACCAGCAGTTGGCGGAACAGATTTTTCCAGTAGGGCACGTCGTGCGCCGCCCCCCGCCCGAAGGTGGCGAGCTGGTCGTGGCCGTAGCTGTTGATGTAGTCGTTGCGCTCGCCGCGCAGCACCTCGATCAGGTGTTTCACCACGAAGCGCTCCTGCGTGTGGCGCACCGTGCTCAGGGCCATGCTCGCCTCCTCCAAAACCTCGTGGGAGTCGCGCTTGCGGGCACAGTTGTCGCAGAAGCCGCAGTCTTCGAGCAGCTCTTCGCCGAAATAATGCAACAGTTGGCGGCGGCGGCAGATCGACGACTCGGCGTAGGCGGCCATCTCGTGCAGCAGGTGGCGGGCGTTGTCGCGCTCGGTCACCGACTTGTCTTTGCTGAACTTCTCAAGCTTGGCGATGTCGTGCGGGCTGTAGAAGAGCGTACAGTCGCAGCCGAGGCCGTCGCGGCCGCCGCGCCCTGTCTCTTGGTAGTATCCTTCGAGCGACTTGGGCGCGTCGTAATGGACCACGAAGCGGATGTCGGGCTTGTCGATGCCCATGCCGAAGGCGATGGTCGCCACCACCACGTCGCAGTCTTCGTTCAGAAAGGCGTCCTGGTTACCCATGCGCACCGATCCCTCCAGCCCCGCGTGGTAGGGGCGGGCGTTCACGTCGTTGACGCGCAGCAACTCGGCGATCTCCTCCACCTTTTTGCGGCTCAGGCAATAGATGATGCCCGACTTATTCTTGTGCCGCCGCACGTAGCGGATCAACTGCTTCTTGGCGTCCTTTTTCGGGCGGATCTCGTAGAAAAGATGCTCGCGGTTGAACGACGACTTGTAGAGCGCGGCGTCCTCCATCTGCAGGTTCCGCTGGATGTCGAGCTGCACCTTGGGCGTGGCCGTGGCCGTCAGGGCGATGATGGGCAGCTTGCCGAGCTGTTCGATGATGCCCCGGATGCGGCGGTACTCCGGCCGGAAGTCGTGCCCCCACTCCGAGATGCAGTGTGCCTCGTCGATGGCTATGAACGAGAGGTTCGCCCGCTTCAGAAAGTGCAGGTTCTCTTCTTTGTTCAGCGACTCGGGGGCCACGTAGAGCAGCTTCACCTTGCCGCTGAGCGTGTCGCGCCGCACCCGCATCATGTCGGCCTTATTGAGCGTCGAGTTCAGGAACTGCGCGTTCACCCCGAGGGCGTCGAGCTGGTCGACCTGGTTCTTCATCAGGGCGATCAGCGGCGAGATCACGATGGCCGTGCCGGGCAGCATTACGGCGGGCAACTGGTAGCAGAGCGACTTTCCCGCGCCCGTCGGCATGATCACGAACGTGTCGCGCCCGCCGAGGATGTTGCGGACGATGGCCTCCTGCTCGCCGCGAAAGGTGTGGTAGCCGAAGACCTCCTTTAAGTGGGGCTTCAAGTCGGAAACGGGTGCTGCGATCATTAGAGAGATATAAAGGGGAGACTAGAGGGAGAAACGGGATGGGAGAGGGCTTACCTTTGCGCCGGTGAAAGACGAACAACCAAATCTGCCGCCCCGTGACACCGACTTTCGGGCCACGGCGGCCCGTGTGCTGGCCTTAGAGGCCGATGCCGTTCGTGC
>JBARYS010000324.1:0-5224 GCA_049648155.1 Catalinimonas sp.
CGGCCACGCATTCTAGCGGGGGACAAGGCACGCCTTGTCCCCCGCGACGAAACGCGCAAAATCAGGTCAATTCAGCCACCAGCAGTTCGCGCACGTCCGTAACGCGGCCCGTGACGGCGGCGGCGGCGGCGGTAAGCGGGCTCGCCAGGAACGTACGTGCGCCCGGCCCCTGCCGCCCCTCGAAGTTGCGGTTCGAGGTCGACACGCAGTATTTGCCCGCCGGTACCTTGTCTTCGTTCATGCCGAGGCAGGCGGAACAGCCGGGCTCACGCAGCTCGAAGCCCGCCGCCTCGAACACGCGGTCCAGCCCCTCCTCGACGGCCTGCCGGGCCACCTGTTGCGAGCCGGGAATGACCCACACCTCCACGCCGTCGGCCTTCTGCCGGCCCTTGATGAAGGCAGCCACCTCGCGGAGGTCTTCGATGCGGGCGTTCGTACAACTGCCGATGAACACGTAGTCGACGGCGCGGCCCAGCAGCGGCGTGCCGCCCGTCAGGTCCATGTAGCGCAGCGACTTCTCGAACGAGTTGCGCTCGGCGGCGGGCACCTCGTCGGGGCGGGGCACGGCGTCGGTCACGCGGATGCCCATGCCGGGGTTAGTGCCGTAGGTGATCATGGGGGCGATGTCGGCAGCGTCGAAGTGTAACTCCCGGTCGAACCGCGCGCCCTCGTCGGTCTTGAGCGTCTGCCAGTGGTCTACGGCCCGCTCGAACGCCCCTTCTTCGGGTGCAAAGCGGCGGCCGCGTACGTAGTCGAACGTGGTCTGGTCGGGGGCGATCAAGCCGCCGCGTGCGCCCATCTCGATGCTCATGTTGCAGACGGTCATGCGCTGCTCCATGCTGAGCGACTCGATGGTGCTGCCGGCGTACTCCACGAAGTAGCCCGTCGCCCCGCTCGCTGAAATCTTCGCAATCACGTAGAGGATCAGGTCTTTGGCCGTCACGCCCTGCCCCAGCGGACCATCGATGCGGATGCGCATCTGCTTGGGCTTGTACTGCAAGATGGTCTGCGTGGCGAGCACCTGCTCGACCTCGCTCGTGCCGATGCCGAAGGCGATCACCCCGAAGGCCCCGTGCGTGGACGTATGGCTGTCGCCGCAGACGATGGTCATGCCCGGCTGCGTCAGCCCCAACTCCGGGCCGATGATGTGGACGATGCCCTGAAAGGGGTGCTTCAGGTCGTACAGCTCCACGCCGAACTCGGCGCAGTTCTGCCGCAGCGTCTCGACCTGATGCCGCGACAACGCCTCGCGGATGGGTAAGTGCTGGTCCTTCGTGGGCACGTTATGGTCGGCCGTAGCGGTGGTGCGCTCGGTACGGAACACGGGCACGCCGCGCCGCCGCAACCCGTTGAACGCCTGTGGCGAGGTCACCTCGTGAATAAAGTGGCGGTCGATGTAGAGCACGTCGGGGTAGTCTTCGCGGCGGCTGACGACGTGCGGCTCCCAAAGCTTATCGAAGAGGGTGGTAGCAGACATAGGTAACAGGATTTTGCGGCGGGCGGGGCGCTCGCCTCACGGCGGGCGTCCTGAACATAAGGGCCACAAATCTACCCTCTTTCGGCTGTGCGATTCAACGAAAAAACGATAAGCGGATCCTTCCCGGTGGTCAGCTCGTTATTCCACCTTGAAGCATACCCACCATGAAGTGATTTGGGAAGGATCAAGTGGCCTTTCCGCCGGCGTACTTCCAAAATGGTGATGCGTAGAGCTCAAAAGTTTCTAAGCGCTGCGCTTGTGTGTCACCTTGAAGGCATCTGCTTCGTCTGCCAGTCGATAAATCGCCTGAGCCCTTCGCGTAGCGTGGTACGGGGGGCGCAACCCAGATTGTCGCTATGCGGCCGCATGCGGTCTCATCTGCTGATCGACAATGCGCCTGAGCGAAGTAATTTTGCCGCTTGCCACCAGCGTACGTAGGTTCAAGACCCCCTTCAAGCCCGGCCCCCAGCGTTGCCCGACCAGCTTACAGCGCTGCTGTACCAAACCGCTTACCGCCGATTCGATTGCCCCCGAGCCGATCAGGTAGCCTTTAGCTCTGAATTCGCCGTAGCGCATCCGTCGGGCGTTGCGCTCGTAGTAGCCGGTTAATCTAGCGGCGGCCTGCCGAACCTCGGCTGACCCTTTGTCGGCTTGAGCTCTGACCGCCTTAAGCACCTTATCCACATCGCCTTCCAAAAGATGTGCACGCCGGCGGCGCAGCCAGCGTACGGCTGCTGGGTGGTCGGGTAGTGCCTGTCGGGCAAAGCTGGCCAGCGCTTCAAGCGCGTGATAGTAGTCGAGAATCTGCACCGCTTCGGGATAGCCATCTTGCCAGGACTGTATCCAGTGCGCCCCGTCGCTGACGAAGACTAACCGGCACGCCTGGTGCTGACGGTGGCTCTGCAAAAGAGGGGTGAAGCGGTCGAGAAAGTCGGCCCGCTTGCCGTGATGGGCCAGATACTCCGACTGCTTCAAGGCAAAACGTTTGTTGTCGGCCTGCCGGCTGCTGACTTGATGGCGGTCGGCGGAAGTGAACAAGCGCCCCACCTTCACTTCGTTGTAGCCCTGATCGGTCAGGATCATCCCCCCGTCGATCTGACAGTAAAGCACCGACGGGTCGGTCGACTCGGGCGGGGGCGTCTGTGCGGACGCCTCGGCCGAAACAGGCTCAGCCTGCCTACAGCTACGCAAGGCAGTCTCTACTTCTTCGAGCGAGCCGAAGTGGTAGCAGAGCCGCTGACTCTGCGAAGCGCTCATGCCTGCGGCAGGCAGCGTGATGTTGAGCAACTCGACGCTGCGACGGAAGGGCAGATGGGTGGCGAACCGCAACGTGTGGGTTTGTAGCAGCGGACTGATCGCAAAGCCGTGTTGCATGTCAACGATGTAGGGGTGCTCTCGGCTGAGATGAACCTTGCCTAGCGTGGTCTTGATGACTTTTTTTTTCTGCGATCAGCCCCCACCGGCCCTAGGTCGGCTTCGAGGATTTCGGCCCCCAGTTGGGTCCACAGCTCGACAAAGCCCTTTTCGTAGTCGTGGAAAGTAGGCGCTTGCTTGAGCGCGTTGATCTGGGAGTACTTGCGGCGGGCACACTCGACGAATTCGGCTTCACTCATCACTTTTTGCCCTAACTTAACATACACAGCCCGATGCGACAATCTGGGTTGCGCCCGGTACGGGGGGCATAACCCAGTAGTGCCCGAGCTTTTTCGACAGAAGCGCAGGTGATGTTGACATCGCCTGGTTGCATGGGTAGTTGCTGAATGTTGGGCTCCTCGTCTAATAGCTCATAGAGCGTCAGAATCAACTCCTTCAGCGGGGTCGGGCGGTCGTTGCCTAAGTTAATGGTTTCGAAGGTGAGTCCGGGACGCATTACGAAGTCGATGGCGCGGATGACACCGTCGACCGTATCTTCCACGAACGTGTAGTCACGAGCGGTGGTGCCGTCCCCGAACATCGGGATTGGCTCGCCGGCGCGAATCAGCCGCACAAATTTATTGATCGCTAAGTCGGGCCGTTGTCGAGGACCATAGACAGTAAAGAATCTCAAATTTACCGTGCTGATATCATGCAAATGGTAGTAAGTATAGTTCATTAATTCGCACGATTTTTTAGTGAAAGCGTACGGTGAGATTGGATTGTCTACACTGTCGCTGTCCCGAAAAGGTGTCTCTTCTCGATTGCCGTACACCGACGAAGACGACGCGAACACGTAGTGCTTCAACCGGTGGGACTGCATCCAATCCAAAAGGAGATTGGTAGCCTTGATATTGGCCTCCACGTACGAAAGTGGCCCCTCTATGGAAGGGCGAACGCCGGCTTTAGCGGCCAAGTGCACCACCACGTCAATGTCGGTAGGGAGCGTTTGGTAGAGGGTGGCATCAGCCAGGTCTCCTTCAACAAAACGGAAGCCGGGATGAGCGCGCAGAACAGACAGATTTTGCGCCTTGAGCTGCCTTGAGTAGAAAGGATCGAAATTGTCGATTCCCAACACCCGGTTTCCCTCTAGCAACAGCCGTTCTGCAAGATGTGATCCTATGAAGCCTGCACTACCGGTGATGAGGACACTAGGCTTAAGGGAGTTCGTTTGATCTACAAAGGAAGAAGGCGACATTAAAAAACCGATTGTGATGCCTGAAATTAGCAATACGGTTGCAAGACAGCAGTGAATGCTTATAGTCGAAAATGCATAAGCACCAATGCAAATGCGAAAGAGTAGGGGTAGGACGTTCCTAACTCTTTGTGCTCACCGATTGCCATAAAGTAGTTTCAAAGCGGTAGAGTCGGCGAGTGCAGCCGTGCTTCTTACGGGGAGTAGCTAAGGTGGCGGGTTGATGGTCTCGTGGGAAACGATTGCAGCAGGCATATTTGGCGTGCATAAGGTTTGGAGGTCTACAAACGATGGCCACCCTGTTCGGGAAGTAGCCGCCGTTCATCGAGGTGCTACCGTCGTGGGAGGCGGCACAAACGTAAGCACTACGTGCCGGCCCGAAACGGCCTCCAGCAGCGGCTGCAAGGTCCGCCCGGCCATCGTCTGGGTCTGCTCCAGCAGCCGCGCCCGCATGGCGTCGGTCAGCACCTCGCGCTCGGCACGGCGGTAGGCCTCGTCGACCAGCTCAGCGTCGCCGCCGAAGTAGCTGTCGTCGACGCTGAGCACGCGCGACCGCTGGTGGTCGATCTTGAAGTAGCATACCTCGGGGGGGGGTAGTCGCACGTAGGCCGTGTCGCCCAGGATTCGGACGTCGCTGCTGTCGAGGCGAGTAAAGTCGACGCACCCGACCGTCTCGCCGCGCACCAACAGTTGTACACGCGGGCCGAAGTCGATGGGCACGTAGCGCCGCACCGAGGCAGGCAGCGACTGCGTCTTGTACTCCACCACGTCCGAAAAGTAGTAGCGTACCAGCTCCATTCTCCCTAGTGCCTCCACGCGGTCCACCACCGTCTGGTGGATCGTCACCGTGTCGGGCGTGTCGGGCGCGGGCGCAATTAGGTCGGGCCAGACGTAGCGGTAGAGCAGCAGCCCGAAGGTGAGCACGACGAGCAGCCCAAAGAGTTTTTTGATCATGTTTTTGTGAGTACGGCCGGCGGCGCGTTTGGCTCTATTCGACTACACAGACAACGCAAGAAGCCGCCCCCGCATGGCAGAGATGATTTCTTAAGCCTCAGAGGGACTTTGTTGCATGAATAAATATAAGTCCCGTAAGATTCTCGGAAGATTATTCTGTTGGCGTTGCTCTGTGGCTCTGATAC
>JBARYS010000325.1:0-1729 GCA_049648155.1 Catalinimonas sp.
TACGACTTCTGCACGCTGCGGCCGCTGGGCGTGTAGTAGCGGGCGATGGTCAGGCGCAGTTCGGAGCCGTCGGTCAGGTTCACCGGCATCTGCACCAGCCCCTTGCCGTACGAGCGCCGCCCCACGATCAGCGCGCGGTCGTTGTCTTGCAGCGCCCCGGCCACGATCTCGGAGGCCGACGCGCTGCCCTCGTTGATGAGCACGATCACGGCCCCTTCCTCGAACATCCCCTGGCGGTAAGCGAACGCCTTGGAGTCGTACCGCTCGCCGCGACCGTCGGCGTAGACGATCAGTTTATTACCCGACAGGAACTCGTCGGCCATCTTGGTGGCGCGGTCCATGTAGCCACCGGGGTTGTCGCGCAGGTCCAGAATCATGCGCTGCATGCCCTGGGCGCGCAGCTCTTCCAGGCTCTGTTTGAACTCGTTGTAGGTGTTGGCTGCAAACCGGCTCACCTTGATGTAGCCCGTCTGCCGGTCGATCATGTAGGCCACGTCGATGGAGTACGAAGGGATCTTGTCGCGCGTGATGACGAAGTCGAGCGGAGAGGGCTCGCCGCGCCGTTGTACCGCTACCTTCACCTTGGAGCTCTTCGGGCCGCGCAGCTTGTCGAACACGTCGCGGTTGGTGAAGCCCACGCCCGCCACCGGGTCACCGTCCACGGCGATGATCTTGTCGCCCGCCTGCAAGCCCACCCTCTCGGAGGGGCCGTCGGTGATGGGCGACACCACCTGAATGGTGTCGTTGACGATCAGAAACTCGATGCCGATGCCCTCGAAGTCACCTTCCAGTTGCGTTTGGGCCATCTCCACGTCGCGCGAGGGGATGTAGACCGTGTGCGGGTCCAGGTTCTCGAGCATCTGCTGGATGGCCGACTCAATCAGATCCTCGGTGTTGACGGTGTCGACGTAGTCGCGCTCGATCAGTCCCAGAATTTCGCCGAACTTCTTGTAGCCGTTCAGCACGCCCCGGTTGTTCTGGCCGCCGAACATGGTGGCCCCGAGCAGGATGCCCCCGGCGATGGCCAGCGAGAGCAGAAGTGGAAGGCGCACCTGCGCGCCCGTATTTTTGATTGGTTTCACGTGTTGCTAAGGTTCCCTGGTGGATAACGTATCAACGCCCCCGGGCGGGGCGGGTTCTTAGAGTTTGTCTAAGATTCTCCTTCGGGTCGAGATGATGATCTTTTCGAGGCGGCGGGCCGCCCCGCCGCCTCGAAAAACTATTGCGTTTGACTAAAAAATCTCTATTTATCAGTCTCGAACGAAGATCATAGCCCGACTCTAAACCTACGGAATCTGTACCCTTTTCTTGCACCAACGCTCCGAGTTATTCGCCGCTCAACCTTTTTCCGGGCGATCTAGAGCCGGCGAAAGCAAATTTGCGATCTATAACACACAATAACCTACGCATCGTGCTGCACATCTAACGTGAATGCGTCGGCGTCTAGATGTGCCGGAAACGCCCGACGGTGCGCTTCGAGCACCGCGTGGTCGAGGGTCACGGCCAGCAGTCCGGCCCCTGGCTCCGCCGTGAGCAGCGTGTCGCCGAATGGGCCGTACACGCCGCTGCCGCCCGCGTAGGCGACGCCCTTGCCGTCGCGCCCCACCCGGTTGCACCCCACGGCGTAGGCGAGGTTTTCGACGGCGCGCGCCCGCAGCAGGGCCTCCCACGCCGCCTGCCGCACCGCCGGCCAGTTGGCCACACACAGCAGCACGTCGTAATATGGCCG
>JBARYS010000326.1:0-2244 GCA_049648155.1 Catalinimonas sp.
AGGCGGAGGTCAACGAGATTTTGCCCCGGAAGACGCGGGAGATTGACCGCGAGATCACGGCCCTGGACAGCCTCATTGCCGGTAAGGAGGCCGAGCGGCTGGCGCTGCTGAAGGCGATCGACGAGCAGCCGTTCATCAAGACCTACACGTCGGCCACTAAGTACTACAACACGCAGAAAGAGGGGCGGGACGGCACGCTGAAAGACACCCTGGAGAGGAGAACGGAGTACACGCGCGTGAACGTGGAGAACCCCAAGGTGAAGCAGATCGCGCCGCTGGAGGCGCAGGTTGCCGCGCTGCGGGAACGGAAAGACAGAAAGCAGAACGACCGGCTCAGCATCCGCAACGACATCGAGCAGGCGCTGTCGGAACGGACCGGCCTGCTGGACGAGATCAACGTCTTGTTCGCAATCCTGCTGTCGAGTCGGGTCGCCCTGGCCGTGTGGATATGCCTGTTCACTTTCTTCCTCGCCATCGAGCTGTTTGTGCTGGTCAGCAAAGCAGGCGACAAGGAGAACGATTACGACCGCGTGGTTTCGCATCAAGTTAACACGCGGATCAAGCGGCTAGAGGCGCTTGAGTCCGGCGCGTCCCGGTAGCCGCCCCCTGATCACATCCGCGCCGCCTGCCGAACTTAGCGGTCATGGTGTATTTCTACGTTCCCGACCTGCGCCCGCCGTTGGTCACGCTGCCCGACGACGAAGCCCACCACGCGGTGAAGGTGCTACGGCTGCGGACGCACGACGAGGTCGCGCTGCTCGACGGCCGGGGGTACCGCTACCTCGCTCGCCTCGTGGAGGTTTCGCCCAAGCGGTGCCGCGCCGAGGTGCTGGACCGGTACTTCGTACACGAACGCGACTACGAACTGCACGTGGCCCTGGCCCCCACTAAGTCGCTGGACCGGACGGAGTGGTTCGTCGAGAAGGCCGTCGAGATCGGCGTCGACCAGATCACCTTCGTGCAGACCGAGCACTCGGAGCGCCCGCGACTACGCCTCGACCGCCTGGAAAAACGGGCGATCAGTGCCCTGAAGCAGTCGCAGCGGGCGCGCTTGCCGGTGCTGCACGGCCTGACGCCGCTGGCGGACTTTCTGCGCCGCCCCCCCAACGGCGCGCAGCGGATGATCGCTCACCTCGCCCCGGAGGACACGGAGTTTCCCGGCCTGGACGGGGCGGTTTCGCGGGAGGAAGACGCGTACGAGGTGCTGATCGGGCCGGAGGGGGGCTTCACGCCCGACGAAGTGGAAGCGGCGGGGGCGGCAGGGTTCCGGGTCGTAACGCTCGGGGCCTTCCGGCTGCGTACCGAGACGGCGGGCATCGTGGCGTGTCAGACGGTAGCGCTGACGGGATCGTAGTCTTCCAACGCACTACCTCGCATCCCGCGCGAAGCGCACGAAGTACGCCAGCGACTCTGGGTTGCGCATCGCGTCGGGGTTGGCGGCCTGCTCGGGGGGCGTGCCTTGCAAGATGCGCTTTACGGGGGCTTCCAGCTTCTTGCCGCTGATGGTGTAGGGCACGTCGGGCGCGGCGTGGATCTCGTCCGGCACGTGGCGGGGCGAGTAGTGCTGCCGGAGCGTGCGGCTGATCTCCCGCCGCAGGGCGTCGTCGAGCGTGTGGCCGGGGTGCAGCCGGACGAACAAAGGCATAAAGTAACCGCCGTCGGGCCGTTCGACGCCCACCACCAGGCTGTCGGCCACGGCCGGCACGCCGGCCACGGCGCGATAGATCTCGCTCGTGCCGATGCGCACGCCGCCCCGGTTGAGCGTGGCGTCCGAACGCCCGAGAATCACCACGCCGTCGTGCTCGGTGATTTCGGTCCAGTCGCCGTGCCGCCACACGCCGGGGTAGGTGTCGAAGTACGCCGCGCGGTAGCGGGCACCGTCGGGGTCGTTCCAGAAGTAGATCGGCATGGAAGGCATCGGGACGAGGATCACCATCTCGCCCACCGCCCCGCGTACGGGCCGCCCCGCCTCGTCGTACGCTTCCAGATAACAGCCCAGCGCGCGGCACTGAATCTCGCCGGCCCGGACCGGCCGCAGCGGGCATCCCCCCACGAAGGCGCTGCACACGTCGGTGCCGCCGCTCATCGAGGTGAGCCACACGTCGCCTTTCACCTCGCGGTAGGTCCAGTCGAACCCTTCAGGCGGCAGCGGCGACCCCGTCGAGCCGACGGAGCGCAGCGCCGACAGGTCGTGGTCCGTGCCGGGGCGGAGGGCGGCGTCGCGGCACGCCGTCAGGTAGGCCG
>JBARYS010000327.1:0-3126 GCA_049648155.1 Catalinimonas sp.
GACCCCCGCACCGGCTTTCAACTGGTGAGAACCACCGACGGCACGGTGCTCAAAATCGCCGACCTGGTGGACGACGAACCCGCCAAGAGAGAGCAGGTGAGCGCCGCCCTGAGAGACCCGGCCCAGAAGCACAACCGCGACCACGTGGACGTCATCATCGCCCTGGGCATGGCCAAGGAGGGCTTCGACTGGATCTGGTGCGAGCACGCGCTGACCATCGGCTACCGCTCCAGCCTGACCGAGATCGTGCAGATCATCGGCCGCGCCACCCGCGACGCGCCGGGCAAGACGCGCGCCCGCTTCACGAACCTGATTGCCGAGCCCGACGCCACCGAAACCGCCGTCACCGAGGCCGTGAACGACACCCTCAAGGCCATTGCGGCCAGCCTGCTGATGGAGCAGGTGCTCGCGCCGCGCTTCGAGTTCAAGCCCAAGCACCCCACCAACCGGCCCAGCCCCGACCTCGACTACGGTCCCGACGGCTACCAGCCCGGCAAGTGCAACGTGGGCGTGGGGGCCGACGGCCGCATCCAGTTGGAGATCAAGGGGCTGACCGCGCCCAAAAGTCCGGAGGCCACGCGCATCTGCCGGCAAGACCTGACCGAGCTGGTGACGGCCTTCGTGCAGGACAAGCCGAGCCTGGAGCGCGGGCTGTTCGACGAGGAGCTGGTGCCCGAGGAGCTCACGCAGGTGCGCATGGGCAAGATTGTTCAGGAGAAGTATCCCAACCTGGAAGCAGAAGACCGCGAAGCTGTGCGGCAGCACGCCGTTGCCGCGCTCAACCTGGTGCAGGAGGGCAAGCGCGCCACGTACAGCACCGGGGAGGGAGCGGCCCGAAACACGGCGCTCGTCGACGGCGTGCGCAAGTTTGCCCTCTCGGTCACGGAGCTCGACATCGACCTGATCGACCGCATCAACCCTTTCGGCGAGGCCTACGCCATCCTGGCCAAATCGATGAGCGAGGAGCGCCTAAAACAGGTGGCGGCCGTGATTGCCGCCAAGCGCATCAACCTGAGCCTCGACGATGCGCGGGAGCTGGCCAAGCGGGCGCTCCGTTTCCAACAAGAGCGGGGCCGGCTCCCCTCGCTGACGGCCCACGACCCGTGGGAGAGACGCATGGCGGAGGGAGTGGCCTATCTGCAACGCAAAGTCAGAGAAGAGCAATGAGCAAGCACACCACCGACGAAGACCGTGCGCTGCTCGGCGCACTGGGCGTGGACACGACCCGCGCGCCGGCCGAGAAACATACCCCCCGGCAGGAGCGCATCATCGCGGGCTTTGAGGAGATAGAGCGGTTTGTGGCTGAACACGGCCGCGCCCCTCAGCACGGCGAGGCGCGCGACATTTTTGAGCGCCTCTACGCCGTGCGGCTGGACCGGATGCGTGCCTCCGAAGAGTGCCGGACGCTGTTGCAGCCGCTGGACGCGCGTGGCCTCTTGCGTGCCGACCCCACCGCCGCCCCGGCTGCGTTGATCGACGACGACGAAGCGCTGCTGGCCTCGTTGGGCGTCGGGGTCACCCCGGAGCACGACGTCACGCAGCTCAGGCACGTCCGCTCACGCGAGGAGATCAGGGCCGCCGAGGAGGTCGCGCAGCGAACGCCCTGTCAGGACTTTGACACGTTCAAACCCCTCTTCGAGCGCGTGCAGCAAGACCTGCAAACGGGGAAGCGCAAGACCATCAAGTACCGGGAGAATGCCGAGGTGAAGAGGGGCGACCTGTTCGTCCTCGACGGGCAGAAGGTAGTAGTGGCCGACCTGGGCGAGCCGTTCGTCAGCGACTACGGCCGCCCCGACCGCCGCCTGCGGGTGGTGTACGACAACGGCACCGAGAGCGACCTGCTGATGCGGTCGTTGCAGCGGGCGCTGAACAAAGACGAAGCCAGCCGCCGCATCAAAACCCCCGGAGCAACGCCTCTTTTTTCAAACGAGGAAGACGACGACGACCTGCCGGCCGGCCACATCTACGTGCTCAGGAGCCGGTCGGACCACCCGTTCATTGCAGAGCACCGCTCCGTCGTACACAAGATCGGCGTCACCGGCAGCGACGTGAAGAGCCGGATCGCCAACGCGCGCAAAGACCCTACCTACCTGCTGGCGGACGTGGAGATCGTGGCGACGTATAAGCTCGAAAACATCGACCGCCGGAAGCTAGAAGGTTTGCTTCACAAGGTCTTCAGCAACGCCCGGCTGGACCTAGAGCTACCAGACCGTTTCGGCGCGTCCGTGAAGCCGCGAGAGTGGTATCTGGTACCACACGACGTAATCGAAAAGGTGATCGACCGGATACGAGACGGAACCATCGATCGGTTTCGGTACGATCCGGCAAAAGCTGACTTAGTGAACGTGTAGCGCTCTCACCGCCCGCACGTTCATCGAGTAGGGTTGTTCCTTAGCCCGAATTTGCGCCGTCTTGTGTGCAAATCGTGTGCAAATGAAAGAGCTTCCGGCGGGAGTAGCTGTAACTCAGGCGCTGAGTTTGGACTGTGCGGAATAACAAAGAAGCCCCTCCGCTTGCGCAGAGGGGCTTTTCCGTGAACCTGGGAGGAGTCGAACGGCACGGGCCGCCCCGCCCCAACCTGCTGATCCGTAGTCAGACGCTCTGTGCGGAATAACAAAGAAGCCCCTCCGCTTGCGCAGAGGGGCTTTTCCGTGAACCTGGGAGGAGTCGAACCCCCAACCTTCTGATCCGTAGTCAGACGCTCTATCCAATTGAGCTACAGGTCCGTTTCCGTTTTTCGGACGGCAAAGGTACGTAACCATCGTGTTTTCGAGAACCCTTAGCCTCGAAAAAATCACCGCCCCACGAACCGGGGCCGCCGCTTCTCCAGGAACGCCCGCACGCCCTCGCGGTGGTCTTCGGTGCGGCCGGCAGCCTCTTGGCACTGCGCTTCGTACTCCAGTGCTTCTTCGAGCGAGACGAGGTCGGCGTGGTGCAGCATTCGCTTGATCATGCCGATGGCGCGCGTGGGGGCGGCGGCGTACTGCCCAGCCACCTCGGCCACGGCGGCGTCGAGCTGGTCGGCGGGCACGGCGCGGTTGATCAGGCCCATCGCGGCGGCCTCGGGGGCGGGCACGCGGGGGGCGAGGGTGGCCAGCTCAAAGGCCCGCGCCGACCCCACCAGGC
>JBARYS010000328.1:0-3170 GCA_049648155.1 Catalinimonas sp.
AACTGCGGGTGGCTGACTTGACCTGATTTTGCGCGGTTCGTCGCGGGGGACAAGGCGTGCCTTGTCCCTACAATGCTACAATGCGTGGCCGCATTGACCTGGTTTTGCGCGTTTCGTCGCGGGGAACAAGGCGTGCCTTGTCGCTACAATGCGTGGCCGCATTGACCTGGTTTTGCGCGTTTCGTCGCGGGGGACAAGGCGTGCCTTGTCCCTACAATGCGTGGCCGCATTGACCTGGTTTCCTGAATTTTATGCGTACCCGATTGCCTTGTAGGTGATCAGGCCGACGATCTCGTGGATCAGCAGACTCCACCCCGCCATTGCCTCAGCCGAGGGGATCAGCAGCTTGTCGGGGGTGAGCTCCATCGGGGCGTAGCGCATGTCGACCGAGAAGGGCGTTGCCTCGATGCCCACCTTCCGGAAGCAGGCGAGGGAGCGCCGCTGGTGAAAGGCCGACGTGACCAGCAGGTACTTCCCCCCGGGCGGGCGGGCGGCAAGTGATTCAGCAGCGTAGAGGGCGTTTTCGCGCGTATTCACCGAGCGAGACTCGGTGGCAATGTCCTCCGGAGGGATGCCGAAGCTCCGCACCACGCGTTGCATCTGCCCGGCCTCGTCGAGCGATCTTCCCAGCAACGTACGGCCGCCGCCGCAGAGCAGAATTTGCCTGGCTTGCCCGCGCTGATAGAGGTCCACAGCGTGCAGCACGCGGTCGGCACCCTGGCCGAAGTGCACGCGGTCGGTGGGCGATTGCTGCCCCCGCGTGACGCCCCCCAGCACGATGGCCACGTCGTAGGTGCCGAGCGAGTCGTACGGCACGGGCGGCACCTCCCAGCCCCGCCACGCCTCGTTGAGCAGCACCGGGTTGCCGAACACCACCGCTACCACCAGCGACAGCCCCACCAGCCCCCGACGGCGGCGGCTGTGCTTGGTGAGCCACGCCCAGAGCAGCAGCCCCACGATCCAGGTGAGGGGCATGGCAAGGTAAAAAAGTGTTTTGGAAAGGACGTAAAACATGCGGAATGATTCGGCGGGGTGGAGGGTTCGGAGGGCGTGCGCTTACGACTTTGCAAGTTATGGATCATCGCCCTGCTGCTCGGCGCGGGTGGGGTGGCCGCCCAGGACACCCTCTCGCGCTACGCGTCGGAAGCCCCCCGCGAGGTGGGGACCGTGCGAGACGGACGGAAGGTGGGCACGTGGCGCTACTACTATCCCGACGGCACGTTGAGTGCCGAAGAGCCCTACCACGCCGGGCAACTGCACGGCACGGCGCGCTACTACGACTTCGAGGGGCGGTTGCAGGCCGAAGAGCGGTGGCGCGACGGCCTGCAAGAAGACACCTCCACCTACTACCACCCGAACGGGCAGGTCGACAAGGTGGGGCGCTTCGAGGCCGGGCTTTACGCGGGCAAGTGGCGTTTCTACCACGCCGACGGTTCGCCCCGACGGGTCGGTCACTATGAGCAAGGTCTGCCCGAAGGCGAGTGGCGCTTTCACGATGAGGCGGGTAACCTTTGGCAGACCGGGCGCTTCCGGGCGGGCAAAGAGGAGGGCACGTGGCGCTTCTACCGCCCCGACGGCTCGCTGGAATTTGAGGGCGACTTCGTGGGCGGCGAGAAGCGCGGCGCGTGGAAGACCTACAACCGCCGGGGCCGCGTGCGCCGCACCGAACACTACCCGTGACCAGCAGCGTTGCCGACCGCCGGTCGTGTGAAACCGACCGCTCTTCCCGGCGCTATTTGGGGAGAGTCCCCCGTTCGGGGTAGCTTTGAAATGGTTGATCGGTACCGCACCCACTTTGCCCATTTTTCTCTCTAACTCCGCCCGCTGCCCACTATGATCACGCTCGACCGCAAACAGGTCTACTGGATCTGCCAACTGGGCGGATGGAGCGCCCACGGCCTGGTGTCGCTCTTCTTCTCACCGCTGCTCGAGGAGGCCTCCATGGAGACGCGCGACGTGCTGTCGGTGGTGATGGTGGGGGCGCTGGGGCTGGCGCACACGCACCTCTACCGTTACCTGATCAAGCGTTGGGGGTGGAGCTACCTGCCGCTCTCGCCGCTGATTTTGCGCGTGGTGGTGGCCAACCTCCTGCTGGCGGTGCCCTTCGTGGCGCTGGTGTTCGTGAGCGACTTGCTGCTGGGCGTGGTGCAGTCGGGGGCCGTCGCGCCGAGCGACTTCCTCTTTCTGCTGCTCAGTTCGAGCCTGCTCTTTTTCATCTGGTCGCTGATGTACTTCGCCATCACGTTCTTTCGTAACTACAAGCGCGAGGAGATCGAACGCCTCAAGTGGGAGCACTCCATTAAAGACTTCGAGCTGAACAAGCTCAAGTCGCAGATGAACCCGCACTTCGTCTTCAACGCGCTCAACACCATCCGCGCGCTGGTGGAAGAAGACCCCGACAAGGCCAAGACGTCCATCAATCAACTGTCGAACCTGCTGCGCAACTCGCTGATCGCCGGCCGCAGCAAGACCATCACGTTGGCCGAAGAGATGAGCACCGTGAACGACTACCTAAACTTGGAGAAACTGCGCTTCGAAGAGCGACTGCGTACGCGCGTCGACATCACGCCCGAGGCCATGCAGGTGCGCGTGCCGCCCATGATTGTGCAGACGCTCGTTGAGAACGCCGTCAAGCACGGTATCTCGAAGAAGACCGACGGCGGCTTCATCCACGTGCAGGGCAGCGTCGAGCAACAACGGTTGCAACTCACCATCAAGAACAGCGGCGTGCTACAGTCGATCAATACGGGGGGCTTCGGCATCCTGAACACCAAGCAGCGCCTGGAGCTGCTCTACGGCAACGAAGATGCCTTCCACATTTGCCAGGAAGAACCCGAGATTGTCAACGCCCACCTTCAAATCCCCCTTTGATGAGAACCTTGATCGTAGACGACGAGCGGCTGGCCCGCAACGAACTCAAGCGCCTGCTGAACGACCATACCTACGTCGACGTGGTCGGCGAGGCGGTCAACGGCGAGGACGCCCTCGCGAAGATCAAAGAGCTCAAGCCCGACCTGGTGTTTATGGACATCCAGATGCCGGGGAAAAACGGCTTCGAGGTGCTCTCGTCGCTCGACGAACACGTGCCCGACGTGATCTTCACCACCGCCTACGACGAGTACGCCCTGAAGGCATTCGACTTCAATGCGCTCGATTACTTGCTTAAGCCC
>JBARYS010000329.1:0-1772 GCA_049648155.1 Catalinimonas sp.
ACCCCGCGCCGCCAGCACCCCCCCGAGCAGCACCGCCGCCGCGCCCGTGCGGTAGAAGACGATCTCGACGGCGGGCAGGGTGATGAGCTTACCCAAGATGGCCGTGAAGCCCCAGAGGAACACCACCCAGTGCAGGCGCAGGTAGTCCCTCCACATCAGCGCGGCACGTAGCGGTAGAGCAGCCCGCCGATGGTGATGAAGACGAAATTCGGGATCCAGGGCGCGAGGTAGGGCGAGATGGCCCCGCCCTGCGCCATCGACTTGCTCGTCAGGAAGAAGAGGATGTAGACGAAGGCCAGTAGGAAGCCGATGGCGATCTGCAGGCCGGCCCCCTCGCGCGTCTTACGGCCCGAGAGGATGGCCCCGATCACGGTCAGGATCAGGATGGCGAACGGGTAGGTGTAGCGCTGGGCCTTCTCGATCTCGTAGACGGGCACGTTGTCGGCCCCGCGTTCGCGCAGCTCGGCGATGAACCGGTCCAGCTCGGGGATGGTCATCGTCTCGTGCAGGCCGTAATCGCTGCCGAAGTCGCCCGGCCGCATGTTGAGCGTGGTGTCGAGGCGCTCGCCCTGTTCGACCGAGAGCCCGCTGTCGAAGCGGTGCACCACGTAGTGTTCCAACTGCCACTTCTCCTCCTCCTCCTGCCAGGTGATCTTCTTGGCCTTCAGCTTTTCGAGCATCCGGTTGTCCTCGATGGTTTCGAGCGTAAACTGGTAGCCCACGTCGATGGTGTTGTTGTAGCTCTCCAGGTAAGCGTACACGTTCGGGGCCACCTTCATGTGCACGTCGCGGCCGTCGTAGTAGTAGGGGTTGCGCGTGTAGGCCAGCTCAAAGGCGATGCGCTTCTCGTTGGCGTCGGGAATCACCCAGCCGATCAGGTAAAAGATCGTCCCCCCGATCAGCACCGCCCCGTACAGGTAGGGCACCAGCAGCCGGGCGAAGCTCATGCCGCTGCTGAGCATGGCCGTGATCTCGACGTGCGACGCCAGCCGCGCCGTGACGAACACCACCGCGATGAACACCGTGATCGGGCTGAGCAGGTTGACGTAGTAGGGGATCAAGTTGAGGTAATAGTCGATCAGAATCTCACCGGTGGTGGGGCCGGTCTTGATGAAGTCGTCGTTCTTCTCCGTGAAGTCGATCACGCAGATGACCAGCGACAAGATCAGCACCACGAACACGTAGGTGGTGACGAACTTCTTCAGGATGTAGCGGTCGAGGATTTTCAACGGGAGAAAGATTTCGCGTGCGAGGTAGCTAACATGCTTCAATGACGATAGCCAGGGGCGCTTCTTGTGTGCTTCCTCCCCCACGGAGGGGGCGGAATTGATCCAACAGAGTCCCCCCCGGCGTTTCATGATGAGTCGACGTCGAGCGTCCCCTCGATCCATAGGACTTCCATGGCGTTGCCTTCAGCCCTTGGAGCGTTGTCTCTTCGACGAATTTACGATGAGATCGCAAGTCCTGCTATCTTCAATTCTACTTCGCTTGCCATGCAACGTCTGGTTAGATGGACTTGCGGGCCTGACCATCGAACGGTCGGAAGCGGTGCTTTCAGATTCGGGTAGATGAGGCTTATAAGAACACCGGCGGCGTTTGTATGCGTACTCACCCGTCCGCCGAAAAGTTCAGCTTAGTCCGTGACGCTCACCCCCCGTCGGCGGCGCGTTCCAGCCGCAGGGTCATCCGCGCCACACGGTCGGCCAGCTTCTCGGACGTGAGCGTGCCCCGCAGCCGGTCCACCAGGATCGGGAAGGCCAGCGGCGTCGGCT
>JBARYS010000330.1:0-1540 GCA_049648155.1 Catalinimonas sp.
GAGCAGGGCATCACCATCGACGTGGCCTACCGCTACTTCGCCACGCCGAAGCGTAAGTTCATTATTGCCGACACACCGGGGCACATTCAGTACACCCGCAACATGGTGACGGGTGCCTCGACGGCCAACCTGGCGCTGATTCTGATCGACGCCCGCAAGGGGGTGGTGGAGCAGACCTGCCGCCACGCGTTCATCGCCTCGCTGCTGCGCATCCCCCACATGGTGGTGTGCGTCAACAAGATGGACCTGGTCGACCACGGCGAAGAGCGCTACGAGGAGATCGTGGAGCAGTTTAAGAACTTCGCCGCCAAGCTCGACGTGAAGGACATCCGCTTCATCCCGATCAGCGCGCTGAACGGCGACAACGTGGTCGACCACTCCAAGAACATGACTTGGTACAAGGGGCCGACGCTGCTCTACCTGCTGGAGACGGTCCACATCGGTAATGACTACAACCACATCGACTGCCGCTTCCCGGTGCAGTACGTGGTGCGCCCCCACACCGACGAGCACCACGACTACCGTGGCTACGCCGGGCGCATCGTCAGTGGCATCTACAAGCCGGGCGACAGGGTGGCGGTGCTGCCCTCGGGCTTCACGTCGAAGATCAAGTCGATCGACACCACGACCGGCCACCTGGAAGAAGCCTACGCGCCGATGTCGGTCACGATGACGCTCGAAGACGACATCGACGTGAGCCGTGGCGACATGATCGTACGCGTCAACAACCAACCGCACGTCTCGCAAGACCTCGAGGTGATGCTCTGCTGGCTGCACGGCCGCGCGCCGGTGCCGGGGGCGAAGTACTACCTGCGCCACACCACCCGCGAGGCCCGCGCCATGATCAAAGAGGTGCTCTACAAGGTGGACATCAACACGCTGCACCGGCTGGAAGACGACAAGCAGTTCGGCATGAACGACGTGGTCCGCGTGCGCCTGCGCACCACCGTGCCGTTGTTCTACGACTCGTACCGCAAAAACCGCGAGACGGGCAGCCTGATCCTGGTCGACGAGGGCACGAACGAGACCGTCGCGGCGGGGATGATTATTTAGCGGTTGGCGGTTGGGGGCTAACGCCGGCGGTGCTCTGCTTTCGCGTCCTTACCCGCGCTCAGTGCCGGACGGTACCACATGGCTCCCTGAAAGAAGTCGGCCAATCGCCAAAAGCCAACCTACTAAAAGCCAAAATGGAATTACTACAAGTAGCAAAAAAAGCCGCCCTAGAGGCGGGGGGAGAGATACTCAGGATTTACAACACGGCCGACTTTGAGGTCGAGGCCAAAGGCGACGACTCGCCGCTGACGCTGGCCGACCGCCGGGGGCACGAGGTGATCGTGGGGCACCTGAAGGAGACCGGGCTGCCGATCCTCAGTGAAGAGGGGCGCGACATCGCCTACGAGGAGCGTAAGGGCTGGGAGCGCTTTTGGCTCGTGGACCCGCTCGACGGCACCAAGGAGTTCATCAAGCGCAACGGTGAATTTACGGGCAACATCGCCCTGATCGAGGGCGGCGCGCCGGTGATGGGTGTGGTCTATACGCC
>JBARYS010000331.1:0-1720 GCA_049648155.1 Catalinimonas sp.
GGGTAACTTCGAAGTGAAAAAGGGGCCTATCTTTTCGAACCTGATCCTGGCCGACGAGGTGAACCGCTCGCCCGCCAACGTGCAGTCGGCCCTGCTGGAGGCCATGCAGGAGAAGCAGGTGACCATCGGCGAGACCACCTTCCCGCTCGACCGCCCCTTTCTGGTGCTGGCCACGCAGAACCCCGTGGAGCAGGAGGGCACCTATCCGCTGCCCGAGGCGCAGGTCGACCGCTTCATGATGAAAATTTACGTCGACTACCCCAGCAAGGTCGATGAGATGGAGGTGATGCGCCGGATGTCGGACGCCAACTACGCGCCGACCATCGAGACGGTGCTGACCAAGGAAGACGTGTTCGCCATCCGCGAGGGCATCAACCAGGTGAAGGTCTCCGAGCCGCTGGAGCACTACATCATCGACCTGATCTTCGCCACGCGCCGCCCCCGTGACTACGGCCTGCGCGACGAAGCCAACTACCTGCTGTTCGGGGCCTCGCCGCGCGGCACGATCAACCTCAACGTGGCCGCCCGCGCGCTGGCCTTCTTCGCGGGGCGCGACTACGTGCTGCCCGAAGACATCAAGGAGGTGGCCCCCGACGTGCTCAACCACCGCATCATGCTCAACTACGAGGCCGAGGCCGACGGCATCACCACGCGCCAGATCGTGGAGCGCGTGCTGAGCAAGGTCAACGTGCAGCGGGGGTAGGGGGCAGTGCTTATCTACCTCGATGATTGCGTGTTGGAGCGACCGTTGGACAACCGAACGCAGTTTCGGATTCGCATCGAGGCAGAAGCGATCAACCTGATCATTCAAGAAGTAGAAGCGGTCAGGGTCAAACTTCTTAGCTCCGACGTGCTGCCGGCAGAAAGTAGTAGACTTGTTCGGGCTGAACATGAACGAGCGAAAACGTGCAAATTTTATACTGAGCAAGGCGGAAAACGTAGGCGATGCTGCTGCATCGACGAGGCTTTTCAACAAAGAGCAGGATAAAATTTGTCGCTCGTAGCCGTCTGCGTTCCAGCCCGAACAAGTCTAGTGCAGCACCCGATCCTATCCGCTGGGCGTTTGCTGAAAAAGTCATCGCACTCGCTGCGGTATCTATTCCCGTTTGACCCCGTGCTGAGTGTAGCGCGACGCCGGCACCCACTAAAACTAAAAGATCCCTGCTTCGGTGAAGCAAGGATCTTTTAGTAGAACGGCGGCAGTTGCCGATCAATCGATCTGGTAGCTCACGCTCACGCCGTACGTGGTACCGTTGCGGTACTCCAGCACCGGAAATTCGTTGCCCCGGAACTCCTGAAAGCGCCGGAACTGACCGTTCAGCAGGTTCTTGGCCGAAGCACCGACGACCAGGTTCTCCCCCAGCCGCTTTGAAGCCGTCAGGTTCAGCAGTTGAATGGGCACCTCCACTACGTCGGGCACGGCCTGCAGCGAGGCGCTGTAGAGGCGCTCCGAAGCGTAGTTGAACGACACCGTCGTCTCGAACCCGAGGTTGACATTGGAGTAGTTGAGGCTGGCGTTGAACAGGAACGAGGATTGTCCCACGAACGGCCGGGTGTCGTCGATGTCGGGATCGCGCTGCCGGGCGTTCTCCAACTCGGTCGGGTTCTTGTCGGCGTCCGAGAAGATGTACGAGAAGTTCGACCCGAATCGGAAGTCTTTCAGGTAGGGCGTGATGAACGCGAGGTTCTTCCGAAGCTCCAGTTCAGCCCCGTAGACCAC
>JBARYS010000332.1:0-3583 GCA_049648155.1 Catalinimonas sp.
CAGCCGGGCCCACGCCCGGCTGTCCTTTTTTGTGCGGATCACGGCCGAACGGCACGACGGTTCGTCGCGGAGCGTACACCCCGGCACGCAGAAGCGCGCTAACTTGCCAAGGCTTATGCGTGAACGCTTACGGGTATTTTTTGCGATGTTGATCGGTGGTGCGGTCGTCCTGCCGGGGCGGGCGCAGTTCGTCGAGAACGCCGTCGAGTTTCTTACGCTCCACCCGAACGAGCGGGCCGTAGCGCGCGACAGCACGATCTACCCGGCCAAGATCGTGCTCGCGCCGATCATCACCTACGCCCCCGAGACCAGCTTGGGGCTGGGCGTGGGGGCAAAGTACCTGTTCAAGTTCAGGGGCTCGGGCGACGAGACGCGCACGTCGAACATGCCCATCTCGGTCACCTACACCTTTAATAATCAGTTCATCCTCGGCTCCGGCTACGAGATATTTTTCAATCAGGAGCGGGCCGTGCTCACGGGCAACTTCCGATACTCGGTCTTCCCGCAGTTTTTCTACGGGGTGGGTCGACGCACCCCCGACAGCAACGAGGAGGAGTTCTCCTACAGCCGCCTGCTGTTCGAACCGCTGCTGGGCTGGCAGACGCCCATCAACCACCTGTTCGTCGGCGGCGGGCCGCGCTACAACCAGGTGTGGGGCGTGGAGTTTGGGCGCGACGACGGCATCCTGGCTACCGGTGGGCTGCCGGGGGCCGGCGGGTCGCGAGCGGTGGGGCTGTCGTTCGCGGCGCTGTTCGACAGCCGCGACAACCTGCTGAACGCTTATCGCGGGTGGTACGCCCTCTTCACCCACGGGGTCTACGGCGAGTACATCGGCAGTAACTTCAACTTTCAGCGCACCGTGCTTGACCTGCGGACCTACGTGCGGCCCATCGAGCGGCGGCAAGACGTGCTGGCCTTTCAGTTTCTGGCGCAGATGACCTGGGGCGACGTGCCCGTGGTCGAGCTGGCGGCGCTGGGGGGCTCCGAGATGATGCGCGGCTACTACGAGGGGCGCTTCCGCGACCGCAGCCTGCTGGCCTTCCAAATGGAGTACCGGCGGCGCATCACCGGGCGGCTCGGCATGGTGGCTTTTGCCGGGTTGGGTGAGGTCTCACCCACAATAGGCGACTTCGACCTCGGCTTCGTGGAGCCGTCGGTGGGCTTTGGGCTGCGCTTCCTCATCGAGCGGCGCGAGCGCCTGAACCTGCGCTTCGACTGGGGCTTCGGCCGCAACACGAACAACTACTACTTCCAGGTTTCGGAGTCTTTCTAGGCAGGACGTACGGGCGGCGGCATCGGTGCCCCACCGTAGCGTTGTGGATTGGGCACGGGGGGGGGAGCGCTCTCGGGGGGCTTCGGCGCGTTCGCCAACTGCATCTGGTAGTGTTTGGGCGTGGTGCCGACGTACCGCTTAAAGATGCGGATAAAGTAGGCCACATTTTTGAACCCGAACTCGAAGGCAACGTCCGCCACCGAGCGGCCGGGCTGCGCGAGGCGCTTCTTCGCCTGCCGGATGCGCTCTTGGTTGATAAATTCGATGGGCGACGTGCCGAAGCGCTGTTTGAAGTGCCGCTGGAAGCTCGCCTTGCTCATGCACGATTGGTCGGCCAAGGCTTGCAAGGTGAGCGTCTGGTGGATGTTCTTGCGGATGTAGTCGAGCACCACCTCGATGCGCTGCGCTTTGTCGGCGTAGTGGTGGTAGCCGATCAGTTGGGGCCGTAGCGGCGTCTGCAACAGACGAATGATCAACTCCGTGAGGCTCGTGTCGATGAGCGACTTCTTGCAGAGAACCTCTTCTTCAAAAAACTCGACCATCTTCACCAGGTTGCGCTGCACGGCCTCATGGTTGACGCGCCCCCAGCGGCGGTCAGGTAGTTCGTTCTCGGGCACGGTCTTCACGAAGTCGGGATAGTACTCGCTGATGTCGGAAAAGGTGGACGCCAGCCGCCGCACCGCCAAGTCGATGGTCAGGCACTGCACCGGGTCGACGTACGACGTGTTCGGAAAGTCGAGTTGCAACCGCCCGCCCGGCAGCGAAAGGATGACTTCGTAGGGCGGCACGTCGAAGGGCGCTTCGTTGGGGGGATGCGCCCGCGCCCGGCCCCGTAATAGCGCCACCAGTGTGAGCTTGTCGTCGTCGATCTGGATCGAAGCCGTGTTGTCGTAAAAGTTGTACAGCGTCAGGTGTGCCCCCTTAAGGTTGAATATTAGGCGATTTTTATAAAGGAAATCGTGATCAGGATTGTAACGAGGGATGAATCCGGGCTGGTGACGCTGCATGTGGAATGATAGTATCAGATATTGCAATGATCGTGCTACTCTTCGGTGGTAAAATAACTGAATTTTGAATTCACCACTAGTTAAAGCTGTCCAAACAACAGCTTTGAAGAGACAAATTTTTCCACGGGTCTTTTTTGTCCTAGTCTCAACAAAGCAGAAAAGGTCCCCCTCACTCTAGTGAGGGGTCTTTTTTTGCCCTGTCCTATGCTGTTCTTTGTGATAGCACAATCTACTGCGGGCAAGCGGGCAAGAAAATACTGTTCGACGGCCGGTTATTTGTGGAAGGGGCACTGCCGGTTCGTCATAGGCAAGCATTCTAACTCGGAGTTACACATTTGTGAGCCTGAGCCGCAGATACGTCCGGTTGCCTATGATTTCTTGGTGGCATCCCGGCGGAGCACCGTTAACGTCGCATGAAGATCGCGTTGGCGAATAGAAGGTGCCCTTGTTTCCAGAAACCTCGGAAGATCGGGTTGTCCACGAGGTAGACCACCTCGCCGCGTCCTAGGGGTTGCTCGCCGAACACCAGCGCTCGCCGTGCCTTAGCCCGTGCGCGCAGGCCCGTAAATCCACTCAACGGCGCCGACGCGCGCAGTACACCCACGTTCCACCCGTCTTTCAGGTAAGTAAAGGCCAGCGTATCGCGCTTCAGCGTGTAATAATCACCGTCGTAGCCAAAGGCCAGCGGGTGCGTCCCGTCGAGTTGGGTCCGCAGCACCGCCCCGCGTATCCGGTCTGGGGCTTCGTCGCGGTTGCGGTCGGCGTACGTGCGCAGGCGGTCCTCCAGCGGCATCCTGGCCTCCGCCGTCGAGTCGTCCGGTTGGTAAGCCAGCCCGAACGCCTCCACCTCGTCGAAGCTCCTGATGGCCTCACCCATCAGCACCAGCCGCCCCCCGTCGCGCACCCACGCTTCCAGCCGCTCGCGCCCCGACTCACCCAGCAGCGAGCCGTAGCGCCCCTCGGGCAGGATGATCACGTCGTAGCGGTCCAGGTCGGCTCGGCGCAGCCCGTCGGTGGGCAGTAGCGTGACGGGGTAGCCGAGTTGACGTTCGAAGAAGTGCCACACCTCGCCCAGGTTCAGCGAGCTCACTTCCGGCCCGGCCAGCACCGCCACCGTCGGGGCCTCGACGACGCGCACGGCATCGGAGCCGAAGTCTTGCCCCTGCTCCACCATTCCGGAGAGCATCGGGGTGGCCGTCCGGCCGTGGCGAGCGGCGGCGTTGCTCACCAGCGTGTCGAACCCACTCAGGCGGCGGTTGTCGTCGCGCAGCAGCACCAGCGTACCCGCCGCGTGGCTCCGCCC
>JBARYS010000333.1:0-8039 GCA_049648155.1 Catalinimonas sp.
GTACGAGGTGTACGACTACCGCACCGTCAACAAGTTCGACCCCACGCACCAGACGCTGCTGCCGCGCCTCTACAGCACGCGCCCCGACCACGTGGAGGCCTACAAAAAGTGGGTGAGCCTGCCGCCGCAGAGCGACCGCAAGCCGAGCTTCGGCGATAACCTGGGCTACCTGTTCCAGTACCAGATCGGATTTATGTACGTCCGCTACTTCATGTGGAACTTCGCCGGCCGCGAGAACGACGTGCAGAACGCCGGCTGGCTGGCCCCGTGGGACACCGGCGCGGAGCTGCCCACGGTGCTGAAGGAGAACAAGGCGCGTAACCAGTTCTACATGCTGCCGCTGCTGCTGGGCATCCTGGGGCTGATCTACCAGGTCAACCGCCGTGGGCGCGACGCGCTGGTGGTGGGGTTGCTGTTCTTCTTCACGGGCATCGCCATCGTGCTTTACCTTAATCAGCCGCCCGTCGAGCCGCGCGAGCGTGACTACACCTTCGCGGGTTCGTTCTATGCCTTCGCCATCTGGATCGGCCTGGGCGTGCCGGCCGTGGCCGACTACCTGCAAAAGCTCATCAAGGGCGACGCCGCCCGCGCGGCCCTCGCCACGGCGGTGTGCGCGGTGGTGCCGGTCATCATGGGCGTGGTGGGGTGGGACGACCACGACCGCTCGGACCGCTACCACTCGGTCGACTCGGCCAAGAACCTGCTCAACTCGTGCGCACCGAACGCGGTGATCTTCACCGGGGGCGACAACGACACCTTCCCGCTCTGGTACGTGCAGGAGGTCGAGGGCTTCCGCACCGACGTGCGCGTCTGCAACCTGAGCCTGCTCAACACCGACTGGTACATCAAGCAGATGAAGATGAAGGCTTACGAGTCGGAGCCGCTGCCGATCTCGCTCGAATACGAGGACTTTATCCAGGGCAAGAACGACTACATCCCCTTCGTGGAGAACAAGCGCGTGCCGGCGTCCGGCCTCAACCTGGAGAGCTACGTGCGGCTGATCCGCGAGGATAACCCCGCCGTGAAGGTCTCCTCGTCGCGCGGCGAGATGATCTCGACGCTGCCCTCGAAGCGCTTCATGCTGCCCGTCGACGCCGATCGGGTCAAGCAGATGGACTTCCTGACCGCCGAACAGCAGGCACGCGTGCCGGACCGCATCATGTGGGACTTCGACCGGGGTGCGCTGGAGAAGAAGGACCTGATCATCCTCGACATGCTGGTGACCAACAACTGGGAGCGGCCGATCTACTTCTCGTCGACGCTCTCGCCGTCGAGCTACCTCAACCTGAAGGAGTACATGCAGGCCGAGGGGCTGGCCTACCGCCTGCTGCCCGTCCGCACGCCCGGCGCGCAGGACGGCACGGTGGACACCGACATCATGCGCACAAACATGACGGAGAACTACTTCTACCGCAACCTGGACGACCCGGGCGTCTACTACGACGAGAACTACCAACGCTTCTCGCTCAACCTGCGCACCAGCTTCTACCGGCTGGCGGCGTCGCTCTTCAACGAGGGCAAGCGGGAGGAGGCCAAGGAGGTCATCGACTTCTGCCTGGCTAAGATTCCCGACGAGGCCATTCCGTACGACGTCTACGTGCCGCAGTTCATTCCGCTGCTGCTCACCCTGGGCGAGGAGGAGCGCGCCATGCAGATCGCCGACGTGATGTCGAAACGCGCCGAGGAGGAGCTGACCTACTACACGAAGCACAAGCCGGACATGGAGCGGGAAATTCGCTACAACATGTTCATCCTGTCGCAGATCACGCGGGCGTTCCAAAGCCAGGGTAAGTCGGAAGAGGCCGAGCGCTACGAGCAGATGATGAACCGCTTCTACCCGGCCATGCAGCGGCAGTAGCGGCGCGTCGGTATTATCGCTTCTGGGCAGCACCCGGGCCACCGGACGATTCGCTTCGTCCGGCTTCAGCCTTCCCGGTCTCGGCTGTGCGTTCGGGCGGTGTACGCCCGAGGTCGGGGAGGTAGATGCGGAAGGTTGTTCCTTGGTTTTCGGCGCTTTCGACCGAGATCTCTCCGCCCAGCATCTCCACCTGCTCGCGTACCAGGTAGAGCCCCAGCCCCTTACCACCCACGTGGCTGTGAAAACGCTGGTAGAACCGGAACATCCGGTCCTGGTAGCGCGCGGCGTCGAAGCCCAAGCCGTTGTCGGAGATCAGCAGGGTGAGGCCCGTGTGCTCCCGCACCGACGTGAGGCTGATCCGGGGCTCGCGGTGCGGGTGCCGGAACTTGACGGCGTTGGTCATTAAATGGTAAAGCACGCTGTACACGTACGGCCGCATGGTGCAGAGTTCGGGTGCATCCGAAAAGTTGACCGTGAGCTTGGCGCCGGTGGTGAGCATTGACGTCTGCAGGGGGCGCTGCACCTCGTCGAGCAGCGCCGACAGCGAGACCGTCTCGCACACCGGCGTCAGATCCTGCCGCACGTCAAGCACCTGGTTTAGGTCGCGCAACGCCTGGTCGAGGTCGCTCCCGGTCTGTTTGATGTAGGCCAAGGCTTGCGTCTGCTCCGTGACCACCGCCGGGTCGATGATCTGCGTCAGGCCCAGCAGGCGGGCCACGGGGGCGCGCAGGTTGTGCGAAGTGACGTGGGCGAAGCGCTCCAAGATATTGTTCTTTCGGATCAGCTCCTGGTTTAGTGCCTGCACCTGTTGGTGCGTCCGCTTGCGCTCCGTGACGTCGAAGGCGTTCACCACCAGTACCTCGCCCCCCAGGTACTCCGACAGGCGCATACTGATTGCAGTGTCGTACAGGGTGCCGTCGCGCCGCTGGTGCCGCGATTCAAAGACAATTTGCGCGCACGCGCCCGACAGCAGGGGCGCGAGGGTTTGCCATAGCTGCTCTTCGGTGATCTCGGGTTTGATGTCGATACTCCGCATCTGTTGGAGCGCTTCTATGCTGTAGCCGAGGTTCCGGAGCGCCCCGACGTTGGCGTAGAGAAACCGCAGGGTGTGGCGGTCCAGGATGAAGATTTCGCCGGGCGAGTGGGCGATGATGCGCCCCAGGGCGGAGAGTTGGTTGGCCGCCTGCTTCTGTGCGGTGATGTCGAGCACCGCAAAGGAAACGCCCACGCACGCCCCCCCTTCGTCGTAAGCGGGCTGATAGGTGAGGGCAAACCACCGCTCCTCGCCACTGACAAAGCGGACGAGCCGCTCGTGGCTGATGTGTTCGCCGGCGAAGGCGCGCCGTAAATGTTCCTGCATTTTGGCGAGGTGAGCGGGGGGGCAGTAGTCGGCCATCCGCTCCCCGATCACCGGCTCTTTGCCGAGCAGCTCCAGCGAGGCCGCCGCCGCCTTCTTGTTGAAGGCCAGCAGGCAACTGTCCGGGTCGAGCAGGAAGTACGACTGCACCGTCGAGTCGAGCACCGCACGCAGGTTGGCCTCGGAGGCGCGCAGGCGGCGCTCGTCGCGCATCCGTTCGATCTCGGCCCCAATGCGGTTGGCAAACAGCCGCGCCACGCTGAACAGCACCTCGTCGTGCGCACGGGGGCAAGGGTCGCACAGGGTCAGCACCCCCACCGGCACGCCTTCCGCCCCCCGGATGCACACCCCGAGGTAGCTCTCGGACTTCCACCTCTTCAGCGCGACGTCGTCGGGAAAGCGGTTGCGTACGTCTGCCGCGTAGAATCCCGCCCCCTCTTCGATGGTCTCCCGGCAGGGTGTGCCGCGCACGGGGTAAGGCTCGAGAGACCGGAGTCGACCGTCGTGGCGGACCACCAGCGGCACGATCCGGTCCTTGCCGTTCGACACGCACTCGCCGATGGCCACGTCCGGATATCCCGTCTGTTCGGCCAGGTGGCGGGCCATCGCTTCGAGCAGCGCTCGTCCCGACAACCCCGCGATCTCGCGCGTGAGGATGCGGACGGCCTCGTCGAGCCGGGCGGAGAACAGCGCGTTCGGCAACGACCGGGCCGGCGGTGCCTCGGGCACAGCGGTGGAAGAGTCCTCATTAAACTGCCGGGCCCAAATGCGGCGCACGACGGCCCCCCCCTCGGCGCGGCCCACGATCTGTAGCCGCGCCGGGCGCGGTCCCAGCAGCCCGTGGTGTACGTAGGGCAACTCAACTTTCCGCTTCCGGCCCGCCAGCACGTCGCGCAGCGCGAGGTACACCCCCTTGGCGTGCGCGTCGACGGAGGCCGCCCGGCGGTAGGCTTCTAGGTAGTCCGTGCCGGGCAGTGCCGGGTCGTCGTCGGAACGCGGTGTCGGGACCGGTTGCCGCCCGGCTGCTTCGGGGGCTTCAACCCGTCCGGCGGCATCGAGAAGAACCTCTGAATCGAACTCTCTATCAGTCACCTCTTGCATGGCCGTCGGAAACAGACTTGTACTGGATTACCGCATCTTGCCCCCGCTCTACAAAACAAACGTGTCGACGCCGATGCACGAACAAACGCAGTGCGTGGGCAACTCGGTTTGTAGAGAAAAGGATGATCTTATCCTCGTAAAGTAGACTTTTGATCTGTATTCTCCACATTCCGTTAGAAAGTTTTGCGTGTATTGCGCGATTTCGAAGAGACAAGGCAATGTTTGAAACCGGCGAGGGCGAGGCGGGCAAACCGGGTGCGTGATGTTCCTAGTGCGCCCTCTTCAACACGGTCCGGTACTGCCCGACCCGGTGCTCGCGTCTCTCCCGGGCAACCGACGCGGCCGGCGGTCCGACCGGGCCGGCGGCGGAACTGGGCTTCGTTCGTATCTTCCGCCTCCGAAATCTTTTCCCTACGCTCCATGTCTCGACCTACTTACCAGCGCTTCGCTCCCGACGACCTCCACCGCTTTTGTGCCGACGTGTTCAGCAGCTTCGGCATCCCTCCGGAAGACGCCCGGCTGGCCGCCGACGTGCTGGCCTACAGCGACCGCCACGGCATCGACTCGCACGGTGTGGCCCGGCTCATCACCTACGTCGACATGCTCACGTTGGGGCGCATCAACCCCACTCCGAACGTGACCGTGGCGCGCGGACGCGGCAGCGTGGCGACCGTCGACGGTGACAACGGCCTCGGGCTGGTGGTGGGGCCGCGCGCGCACGACGAAGCCATGGACCGCGCCGACGCCCACGGGGCGGGCTTCATCAGCGTGCGCAACACGAACCACTACGGGGCGGCGGGCTACTACGTGGTGCGCTGCCTGGCGCGCGAGCAGATCGGCTGGTCCATGACCAACACGACCAAGCTGGTGGCCCCGCTGTGGGGCGGCGTGCGGATGCTGGGCACCAACCCCATCGCCATCGCCTTTCCCGGTCTGGAAGAGCCGCCCGTGGTGATCGACATGGCGACTTCGGCCGCCGCCTACGGGAAGATCGAGATCGCCCGCCGCAAGCAGGAGCCTGTGCCCGAAGGGTGGTGCATCGACGGCGAGGGCAACTTCACTACCGACCCCAACGGCATGGTCGAGGGCGGCGCACTGCTGCCGCTCGGCTCCGACCGCGAGCACGGCGGCCACAAGGGTTACTGCCTCTCGGCGATGGTCGACATTCTCTGCGCGGTGCTGAGCGGAGCCAACTGGGGCCCGTTTGTGCCGCCGTTCGCCCTGCGTCAAGAGGTGCCCGAGCGCAGCGTGGGGGCGGGCATCGGCCACTTCTTCGGGGCCATGGCCATCGACGGCTTCCGCGACCCGCACGAGTTCAAGCAACAGATCGACGACTGGATCCGGACGTTCCGCGCCACGCCGCCGCAGCCCGGCCAGGAGCGTGTGCTGATTCCCGGCGACCCGGAGCGCGACGCCTTCGAAATCCGGATGCGCACGGGAATTCCCGTGATCGAGGCGGTGCTGAACGACCTGCGCACCGTGGCCGAACGCACGGGCGTGTCCCTGCCCGACCGCGCCGAGTAAGTCGGGTGTCCCTACCGGCACAAAAAAAGGCGCGCCTCCCGGTTGGGGGGCGCGCCTTTTCGATGTCGAGTAGTCGACGACTACATGCTGGGCGGCATGATGACGGCGTCGATGATGTGGACCACCCCGTTCGAGGCTTCCACGTCGGCCGTAACCACGCTCGCGTTGTCGTTCAGCTTCACGCCGTCGGTGGTGTTCACCATCACGTCGGCACCGTTGACGGTAGCCGCGTTCATACCGTCCGAGAGGTCGGTCGACATCACCTTGCCCGACACCACGTGGTAGGTCAGGATGCTCTTGAGTTTTTCTTTGTTCTCGGGCTTCAGCAGGCTCTCGACCGTTCCTTCGGGCAGGGCTGCGAAGGCGTCGTTGGTCGGCGCGAACACCGTGAAGGGGCCGTCGCCCTGGAGCGTCTCGACCAGTCCGGCGGCCTTCACGGCGGCCACGAGCGTCGAGAGGTTTTCCTGCTCCATGGCCAGCGTCACGATGTCCTTGTCGGCGGCCATCGCTTCTTCTTCCACCATGTCGGTCTCTTCAACTACGATTTCCTCCGTCTCTGCGGTCGATTCGGTCTGTGCACAACCGAAAGGCAAGAGCAGCGGCAGCAGGAGGGCGTACTTGGTAATCTACATAAGAGAGATGGGTTAGGGTATTGATTCGGAGGTTCAACGTCTTCGTTTCAACTATGTTCAGGAACGTCCCGATAAAAGATCCGTCTTAAACCGATTAAACGTAAGCATACGATTGCCATCGAACGCGCGTAACTCTAAATCTCTGCTCTCTTCGCCTCTCTCTTCAGCGTGAACTATGGGATCATCAGAGGAGAAGAGGAGACGAAAGCGAGGTGGTAAACAATATAAATCAACCCATCACCGCCGGCGCAGCGACGTAACCAGGTCCATCAAAGACGGAGCTCGCGTCGCTGCGTCGGCGGTGACAGCCTGAGGGTCGGTTTCAGGAAAAGCGTGCGTCCAACGCAGCTCCGCTTCCCGGTAACCCCATGGTTGACGTTTTTTAGCACGGTCGCGCGACCGATTCCGCGCCGACGGAAGCTCCCAGGACGTAGACTCAGAGTTCGAAGCTTTCGCCCTTGGCGGGGAGCTCCACGCGTTCGTAGCCGCGTGCGTGCAACTCGCCTTTGAAGTGCTGCATCGACGCGGGGTACTCACCGTGCGTCAGGAAGACGCCCTTGAGGCGCTCCGGTGCCTGTTGACCGATGTAGTCCAGCAGGTCTTCCAGATCGCCGTGGCCGCTGAAGATGTCGGTGGTCTCGATGTTGGCGGATACCTCCAGCTCCTCTTGTCCGATGCGCACCGACTTCGCCCCGCGCATCAGTTGCCCACCCACGGTGTTTTCGGCGGCGTAGCCGATCATCAGGATGGTGCAGTAGGGGTTTTGCAGGTTCACCTTGATGTGCTGCTCGATGCGCCCGCCCCGGATCATGCCCGACGACGACACCAGCACGCTCGGCTCCTGGTAGTTCGACAGCTCGCGGCTCTTCTGCATGTCCTGAACGTAGTGCAGACTCTCGAAGTCGAACACCGAGTCGTGGTCGTCATGGAAGGCGCGCGCCGCCGGGTTCAGTTGGCGGACGTGGCGCTCGTACACGCGGGTGCTCTTCAGGGCCAGGGGGCTGTCGGCAAAGACGTTGACCTCGGGGAAGTTGCGCTCGGCGTAGAGGCGGTTTAGGGTGTAGAGCAGCGCCTGCGTACGCCCCACGCTGAAGGCGGGCACGATCAGCCGCCCGGGTTGGTCGATGCAGGTGCGCTTGATCACGTCGGCCAGCCAGTCGATGGGGTCGCCGCTGTCGCGGTGGTGGCGGCTGCCGTAGGTCGACTCGCACACCAGGTAGTCGACCGGCGGCATCGGGGCGGGGTCCACCAGCAGCGGGTAGTTCTTCCGCCCCAGGTCTCCCGAGAAGCCGATGCTCTTCGTCTCGCTGCCCTCGCGCACCTTCAAGATCACGTGCGCCGCCCCCAGCAGGTGGCCGGCGGGCACGAGCTGCACCTCGATGTGCGGCTGCACGCGGAAGGGCCGCCCGAACGGCAGGTTCACGAAGCGCTCCATCGTCTCCTTCACCTGCGTCTCCAGGTAGAGGCCCACGGTCGCCTTCTCGTCGGGTTGCTCGCCGCGCTTACGCCGGCGCTTGCGCTTCACGAGGCGCTGCAACTTCCGGCGGTTCAGCCCGGCCGAGTCGTA
>JBARYS010000334.1:0-4529 GCA_049648155.1 Catalinimonas sp.
CGACGCCTTTCAGGACCCGAACCGCGCGGCCTACCTGCGCTCAGTGGTGCGCCACGCCCAGGGCCGCACCGAGCCGGTGCACGACGCCTGGCAGAGCAGTTACTACGACGAGTTTCTGAGCCGCGACGGCACCTCGGCGGGCAGCTCGACCTCGCTGCTGCTCAACGCCATGAGCAAGAGCTACGAAGAGCTGAAGAACTTCAAGGTCGGGCTGCCGGTGGGCAAGCGCCCTGGCCAAACCGCAGCCGAGCCGACGCTGGTGGAAGCCTACTGGAGCGGACGCTCGCTCCCCTTCGCCGAGCGCCACCTGCAGGCGGTGGTGCTCGCTTGGCGCGGTGGGGCGTCGGACCACGCCGATGCGCCGGGCTTCGACGACTACCTGCTCACCGTGCCGGGCGGGTCGGTGACCGTCGCCGAGACCGAGGCGCAGATCGCGGAGGTCGAGCGGGCGCTGAGCGCAATCCAGGTGCCGTTCAGCACGCTGCTGACGAACGATCCTGCTACTGCCGACGCGCTGCACACCGAGATGCAGAAGCTGACGCGCTACTTCAAGAGTGAGCTCTTCTCACGGCTGGGCATCTCGATCACCTACCAGAGCGGCGACGGCGACTGATCTTCCTCCCTTGCTCTCATCGTCGCACCATAACCGCTTGCTGCACTGGTTGCACGCGCCCACCTCGGCCGCGCCGCTGGCGGTGTTTCGCATGGGCTTCGGGGCGCTGCTGTTCTTCAGCACGCTCCGCTTCTGGTGGCTGGGCTGGATCGAAGATCACTACCTCGACCCACTGCTGCACTTCAAGTACTGGGGCTTCGAATGGGTGGAAGCGCCGGGCGCGGTGGGCATCTACGCGCTGCACGTGGTGATGCTGACGGCGGCCGTCGGCGTCATGGTGGGCTACCGCTACCGCTGGGCGGCAGCGGCGCTTTTCTTCAGCTTCACCTACTGCGAACTGATCGACCTGACCTACTACCTGAACCACTACTACTTCGTGAGCCTGACGAGCGCGCTGCTGGTGGTACTGCCCGCGCACCGCCGTGCCTCGGTCGACGCCCTACGCCGCCCGCTGCCCACCGACGTACCCCGCTGGACCGTCGTCGCGCTGCAACTGCAACTGGCGCTGGTTTACTTCTACGCCGGCACCGCCAAGATCAACGCCGACTGGCTGCTGCACGCTCAGCCGCTGCGCCTCTGGCTGCCCGCGCACGACGACCTCTTCCTGATCGGCCCCTGGCTGCGCGAGGTGTGGGTGGCTTACGCCTTCAGTTGGGCGGGCATGTTGTATGACCTGACCATCCCCTTCTGGCTGCTTTGGCGACCCACCCGCCCCTGGGCCTACGCGGCCGTGATCGCCTTCCACGTCATGACGGGCATCCTGTTCCAGATCGGCGTCTTCCCGCTCGTCATGATCGTCGCCACCTGGATCTTCTTCCCCGCCCCCCTCCACGAACGCATTCTTGCCGTACTGAGTCGTATCGGACGGTGGACGGAAGAGGGACGGAAGACGGAGGACAAAGGACCGAGGACGGAGGTCAATCGGCAGTCAGCAATGGGCGGTCGGCAGTCAGCAACCAGGCGTCCGCCTTCCGTCTTACATATTCGGCCTTCAGTCTTCAGTTTTAAGTCTTCCGTCTTCCTTCCTCTCCTTCTCTTCTTTCTCTTTCAGCTCCTCTTCCCTTGGCGCTACCTGCTCTACCCCGGCAACGTGTTCTGGACCGAGGAGGGCTACCGCTTTGCCTGGCGGGTGATGCTGATGGAGAAGGCAGGTACGGCGACGTTCTACGTGCGCGATGGGCAGACGGGCCGCGAGGGGGTGGTGGTGAACGGCGAGTTCCTTAACCCACACCAGGAGAAGCAGATGTCGATGCAGCCCGACATGATTCTGCAGTTTGCCCACTACCTGCGCGACCACTACGCCGCGCGGGGCGTGGCCGACCCCGAGGTGCGCGCCGAGGTGTACGTGACCCTCAACGGCCGGCCTGGGCAACTGCTGATCGACCCACACGTGAACCTGGCAGCAGAGGAAGACGGCTGGCGGCCGAAGCCGTGGATCGAACCGTGGTCGCCGCCCGCGCCGCTGCTCACCGAGTCTGAAGCTTCTAACCGACCTTTGTAGCGTGGTGCTCCGTGTTCTCTCCTGCTTACTGCTCCTCCTGCCGCTGCTGACGGCCCCGCTGCGGGCGCAGCGGCAGGTGCGCTACGGGCAGCGGGCGGCGGTGGCGGGGCGCATCACCGACGGGGCCGACGAACAGCCGCTGCCGGGAGTGCTGGTGCTTACGCACGATGGCCGCCGGCAGGTGATGACCGACGCCGAGGGGCGCTACGAGCTGATTCTGCCCCCCGGGACGCACGAGCTGCACGCCTTTGTACACGGCTACGCGCCGCAGATCCGGCAAGTGACGACGGCGGCGGGCGAACGGCAGGTGTGGAACCCGGTGCTGCGCGTGTTGGCCGACTCGCTGGCGGAGGTGCTCGTGGAGGGGCGACGCCCCGAGGCGCTCGGGGTGGGGCGGCTGATGGCGGTGGAGGGCACGGCGATTTACGAGGCCAAGAAGACGGAGGTCATCAAGGTGCGCGACATGGCGGCGAACCTCGCCACCAACCAGGCGCGGCAGGTGTTCGCCAAGGTGCCGGGGCTGAACATCTGGGAGAGCGACGCCGCCGGCCTGCAACTGGGCATCGGCGCGCGCGGCCTCAACCCAAACCGCACGTCGAACTTTAACGTCCGCCAGAACGGCTACGACATCAGCGCCGACGCACTGGGCTACCCCGAGAGCTACTACACGCCGCCCATGCAGGCGATTGAGCGCGTGGAGGTGGTGCGCGGGGCGGCCTCGCTACAGTACGGTACGCAGTTCGGCGGGCTGCTCAACTTCGTGCTGAAAGAGGGGCCGGACGACCGCAAGCTGCAGGTCGGCGTAGAGCAGACGCTCGGGGCCTTCGGGTTGCGCAACACCTTTGTGGACGCGGGCGGCACGGTGGGCAGCGTCAACTACTACGGCTACGGTCAGTACAAACGCGGCGACGGCTGGCAGCCTAATTCGGAGTTCGAGCAGCGGGGCGGCTACGGCAGCGTGCGCTGGGTGCTCGGGCCGCGCCTGCAACTGAGGGGTGAGTTTACGCACATGTATTACCGCGCCCGGCAGCCCGGCGGCCTCACCGACGCCCTCTTCCGGCAGAACGCCCGGCAGTCGCGGCGGCCCCGCAACTGGTTTGAGGTCGACTGGAACCTGGCCGCCCTGCATGCCGACTACCGCTTCTCGGACCGCACCAAGCTGAACGTCCGCACCTTCGGCCTCTGGTCAGGGCGCGCCTCGCTGGGCAACCTCAACAACATCAATCAGGACGACGTGCCGGGCACGCCCCGCACGCTGATCCGCGACGCCTACCGCAACTTGGGCGGCGAGGCGCGCCTGCTGCACCGCTACCGCCTCTTCGGGCAACCGGCCGTGGGGCTGGTGGGCGGACGCGTCTACCGGGGCTTCACGCGCAAGCAGCAGGGCGACGCCCCGGTGAGCGACCGCCCAGACTTCCGCTTCCTGCGTCCCGACGACCTGGAGGTGTCGGACTACGACTTCCCCAGCCGCAACGTGAGCTTGTTTACCGAGCACGTGTGGCAGCTTACGCCCCGCCTAAGCGTGACGCCCGGCCTGCGCGCCGAGTACATCCGCACCATGAGCCAGGGGTACTACCGCAACCGCGTGCGCGACCGGGCGGGAAACCTGGTGGTCGACGAGCCGCGCTTCGAGGAGACGAACGTCGGCCGGGCGTTCGCGTTCGGCGGCCTCGGCGTGAGCTATCGCCCCCGCACGGACCTGGAGCTGTACGCCAACGCCTCGCAGAATTACCGCTCGGTGACGTTCAGCGACCTGCGTGTGGACAACCCCAACTTTCGTCTTGACAGCAGCATCGTCGACGAGCACGGCTACAACCTTGACCTGGGCACAAGGGGCGAGCGGGCGGGGATCCTCAACTGGGACGTGAGCTTGTTCTACCTCCGCTACGCCGACCGCATCGGCTTCGTCACCGTCCAAGACGAGGTGCTCTTCGTGGACCAGCGCTTCAAAACCAACGTCGGCGACTCGCGGCACGTGGGCGTGGAGGCCTTCGGCGAGGTGGACGTCTGGCGAGCGCTGCGCGGCCGGAAGCGTCCCCTCTCCTGGACGCTCTTCGTGAACCTCTCGCTCACCGACGCCCGCTACGTCCGCAGCGACCGCCCCGGCGTGCGGGGCAAGCGCGTCGAACTGGCCCCACCCCTGATGGTCCGGGCGGGCAGCACCCTGCGGCAGGGCGGCTTCAGCCTCACCGGGCAGTACGCCCACGTGGCGCGCCACTACACCGACGCCACCAACACCGACTTCGTCGCCAACGCCGTGGCGGGCGCGATCCCGACCTACGGCGTGGCCGACCTCTCGGCGCGCTACGCGTACCGCCGCCTGCACCTTTCGACGGGCCTCAACAACGTGCTGGACGCCCGCTACTTCACGCGCCGCGCCGAGAGCTACCCGGGGCCGGGCATCATCCCCGCCGC
>JBARYS010000335.1:0-1988 GCA_049648155.1 Catalinimonas sp.
GGTTAAAGCTCCGGAAAGTTTCCGGGTCGGTACCGGTTTGCCAACAAATATGCCAGCGCCCCGGGGCGCTTCCGGGGGCGTGAAAAGGGCCGTTTGGTGTTCGGTATCGGACGAACGTGTACGCTGGCGAACAGGATTATCCTTACATTCCGCCCCCCCACCGCCGGGTACGGATTTTGACCCGTCCCGTCCGAAATCGAACACCCTTCCCCATGCAAACCGATAAAACCGGCCAGGTACTGATCGTCGACGACAACGAAGACGTGCTGCAGGCCGCTCGCCTCTTCCTGAAGCGCCACGTGGCCCGCGTCGACGTCGAGTCGAACCCCGAAGCCATCCCCTTTCAGCTCAACCAGCGGCACTACGACGTAATCTTGCTCGACATGAACTTCACGCGCGAGGTCAGCAGCGGCCGCGAGGGGTTCTACTGGCTCGACCGCATCCTGCAGGTCGACCCCGACGCGGTTGTGATCCTGATCACGGCCTACGGCGACGTCGAGATGGCCGTGCGCGCCATGAAGGAGGGGGCCACCGACTTCGTGCTCAAGCCCTGGGAGAACGAGCGGCTGCTGGCCACCGTCACCACCGCCATGAAGCTGCGGCAGTCGCGGCAGGAGAACGACCAGCTACGCTCGCAGCAGAAGACCCTACAGGCTGACCTCGACCACAAGTTTCAGGACATCATCGGCGAGGGGCCGGCCATGCAGCGCGTGTTCGACGCCGTGGGGCGCGTGGCCGCCACCGACGCCAACGTACTCATCTTGGGCGAGAACGGCACCGGCAAGGAGCTGATCGCGCGGGCCATCCACCGCCGCTCGAAGCGGGCCGACGAGGTGTTCGTCTCGGTCGACCTCGGGGCGGTGTCCGAGACGCTCTTCGAGAGCGAGCTGTTCGGCCACGTCAAGGGGGCCTTCACCGACGCCAAGGAGGACCGCCCGGGCCGCTTCGAGATCGCCAACGGCGGCACGCTCTTCCTCGACGAGATCGGCAACCTCTCGCTGCCCCTGCAAGCCAAGCTGCTCACGGCCGTCCAGAGCCGCGAGGTGACGCGCGTGGGGGCCAACAAAGCGCGGCAGGTGGACATCCGCCTCATCTGCGCCACCAACATGAACGTGGCCGAGATGGTCGACAAAGGTGATTTCCGCCAGGACCTGCTCTACCGCATCAACACCATCGAGCTGAACCTGCCGCCCCTGCGCGAGCGCACCGAAGACGTGCCCCTGCTGGCCGACCACTACCTGAACGTCTTCTCGAAGAAGTACAACAAGCGCTTCCGCGGCATCAGCCCCGCCGCCATGAAGAAGATGCAGGGCTACAACTGGCCGGGCAACGTCCGCGAACTGCAACACGCCCTCGAACGGGCCGTCATCATGAGCGACCAGACCTCCGTGCAGCCGCAGGACCTCTTCCTCGCGGCGGGCCGGGAGGGCAGCAAGAGCGAGAAGGTGAACCTCGATAATTACAACCTCGACGAGGTGGAGAAACAGGTTATCCTCCGCGTCATGAAGAAGCATCAGGGCAACATCAGCCTCGCCGCCAAGGAGCTGGGCCTGACGCGCGCCTCGCTCTACCGCCGGCTGGAGAAGCACGGGTTGTGAGGAAGGGTTGAAGTCTGAACCGCGCCGGTGACCACCCTGCCGCCGGGCGTGTACACGGTTCAGATCGAGGATGGGCAAGGGCGGCTCGTCGAGAGCTACCGCCTGA
Organism: Catalinimonas sp.; assembly: GCA_049648155.1. GTDB lineage: Bacteria > Bacteroidota > Bacteroidia > Cytophagales > Flexibacteraceae > JBARYS01. The sequence continues at coordinate 1,705 of JBARYS010000335.1, forward strand.
TTCGCCGGTAGGTCGGCGCCCACCGATCAGACGGTCCGAGAAAGCCGAGCGCCCCGACGAACAACATCGTCGGGGCGCTCGGCTTTTCTGTGAGCACCGCTCTCTACCCTGCTTGGTCGGAATCCACTGCGGTGTCGTTTACAACTTTGACGAATGGACAAACGCACGGCCGGGCCAAATCGGTCGGCACTACACGTTCACGTGGCGCTCGGCGTGATACGACGACCGCACCAGCGGGCCGGACTCGACGTACTTCAGGCCGCGCCGCAGGCCCTCCTCGCGGT
>JBARYS010000336.1:0-2263 GCA_049648155.1 Catalinimonas sp.
GTGCCGTGGCGAATCACCGCGCCGAGGTCGGCGTCACCGCGTCCGCTCAGGTGGCGCGCCAGAAAGCGCTTGTAGTGGGCGTCCTTCACGCGGCTGTGGCCGGAAAATGCCTTCAGGAACTGCCCGAAGTAGCGCTCGGCTTCGGCGTAACGCTCGTCGTAGAGGGCCATCTCGCCGCGCAGGTAGTGCATCGTCGCCAACCGGTCGGTGCCGGGGGGAGGCGTGGCGTCGGCACGACGGGCCTCCTCGCTGTGACCGGTGCGCACCAGTGCGTTGAGGGCGAAGTAGTGCACCAGCGGGTGGTCGGCGCGGCGCGCGCGGAGGGCGCGCAGGTCGTCGAGGGCGGTGGTGTCGTGCACCACGTAGAGCCGCAGCAGCGAGCCGAGCAGCGCCGCTTCCAGGTCGAACGGATGCGGCGCTTCAGCACTGCGGGCAATGCCGGCCAGCCCCTGGTTTAGGTCGGCCCGGAGGCCCGTCAGGCGCAGCAGCCCGTCGTAGGTTGTCGGGGCCGACGCCAGCGCCACCCGCAGCCCACCCAGCGTGGCCCGCTGCGCCACGTAGTCGGGGAAGCGCGCCTCGTTCTCTTTAAGCAGTTGGTAGGCGCTCCGCACGCGCCAGGCCGCCGCCCAGGTCTCGCCGAACCGGTAGCGCACCAGTGCACTCTGCAAGTGCAGTTCGGCCAGCAGGTGGCGGCTTTCGGGTTGGTCCGTGCGCCGCACGGCCGCTTCGAGGGGGTTGAGGCACGTCTCCTCTTCGGCCTCCCAACGCTCGTAGGCCGCCTCCGTCTCTTGCGTGAGCAGCTCGGCCACGGTGGTGTAGTTCCGCAGAAAAGGCCCCCAGCCGTTGCCGGCGTCCTCGGCCTGCAGTCGATGGGCCGCCGCGTGTGCTTCAGCCAGTTGCAGCGTCAGCAGCAGGTCGTGGGTGCGGCGGGCGGCGGGGGTGTAGGCAAAGTGCGTGACCTGAGCCCGCGCACTGGTGGCAAGCAGCAGCAAGACGAGCCACCGGCACGCGGGCGGACGCACAAAAAAAGAGGTCCGGCGCAACACCCGGACAGGGGCGGTTGCGCGGGACCTGATGCCGTGCCGCACGCTGGGTTTAGACCTCCACGTTCTCAACGCTCTCAACGTCGGACAAGATGCGCCCGCAGTGTTCGCAGACGATGATCTTTTTGCGCTCGCGGATGTCGGCCTGCCGTTGCGGGGGCACTTGGTTGAAGCAGCCGCCGCAGGCGTCGCGCCGCACCGAAACCACCGCCAGACCGTTGCGGGCGTTCTTGCGGATGCGGTCGTAGGAGTAGAGCAGGCGGTCTTCGATCTCCTTCTCGGCCTGCTCGCGCTTTTTCAGTAGCTCCTCTTCGTCGCCCTCGCTTTCGCCGATGATGACTTCGAGCTCTTTGTTCTTGTTGTCAAGGTCCTTGCGGCGCTCGTCGAGCGTGCCTTTCAGTTGCTTGATCTCTTCCTTTTTACGGTCGATCTTGAAGTTGGCCTCGCGGATTTTCTTCTCCGAGATCTGAATTTCGAGGTTTTGCAACTCCACCTCTTTGCTGATGGCGTCGTACTCGCGGTTGTTGCGGACGTTCATCTGCTGCTCCTCGTACTTCTTGATGAGCTTGTCCGAGGTCTTCATGTCGGTCTTGTGACCGGAGATTTCGCTGTTGAGGTCCGAAATTTCGTTTTCGAACTTCTTGACGCGCGTCTCATAACCGGCGATCTCATCTTCGAGGTCTTTCACCTCCTCGGGCAGATCGCCACGCACCTTACGGATGTCGTCGAGGTTGGAATCGATTGATTGCAGATGCTCAAGCGCTTCGAGCTTTTCCGAAACGGTTTTTTCCATGAATCAGAAGAAGTAGCGGACGGGGTTGGTGTCGGTTTCCGACAAATAGGCCGCAATGTTACCCATTTTTTCGGTCAGGAGCTGCCGCATCAGCGCCGGGGTGTGTTGCTCGCTCTCCCAGTGCCCCACGTCGGCGATCATCAGCGCCCCCTCGGCGTCGAAAAACTCGTGATACTTGAAGTCGGACGTCACGAACGCGTCGGCCCCCGCCGCCCGCACCTTGCGCAGCAAGAAGCTACCCGCCCCACCGCAAACGGCCACCCGCCGCACGGGCCGGGCGTAGGGCGTGTGGCGGATCACGCGCGCCCCCAGCCGGTCGCGCACCCAGGCCAGGAAAGCCGGCGGGTCGAGCGGCTCGGGCAGCGTACCAACCATGCCCGAGCCGGCGTCCTGCCACGTGTTTTCGATTGGCAGCAGGAAGTAAGCG
>JBARYS010000337.1:0-6882 GCA_049648155.1 Catalinimonas sp.
CTACACCGGTGAGGTGCAGGACTTCCGGGGCGTGGGGCGGTTCGTGCTCGGCCTGCCCGGCGAGGTGCGGGTGGCGGGGCCGGCGGAGTTCGTGGATTATTTGCGAGAAAGGGCGGCGAAAGGGTGGGAGTGACAGAAGCTGTCGGTAAGGTGGGGTTCTTTTGTGGGAGTTTGCAAAGCAGCCGACGGTAGGAAAGAGGATAGGTACGGGCGAGTGGATGGGTAATACGGACGAACCAGTGGGAAGACAGGTACGGACGAGTGAGTAGGTAGGTACGGACGAGTGAGTAGGTAGGTACGGACGTTACAGTGTAACGTCCCCACAGCAATAGCAATGGTAAAACTTAAAGAACAACCAGTATGAACGAGATCATATTCAGGCGCACCTCGAATGTATTCCTGAATTCAGGTATCGTGGCTCTACACTGGTATCTGGAGTACCGCAAGGGTGAGCTCATGTACGAATACGAGAATGTACTCGGGACGGACACTTTGATCATACGTTGCGACGATCTCTTGAAGCTTCTTGAAGAGGTCTACTATGTGATGGGAAAAGAGGTGTATGATACGCCTTCGACAAAAAAAGCGGTTTCTAAAGAAGAGAATGCGTATTACGTGTCTGATCAAGACGTATTCGTGCGATTTCCAAGACTAAAGACCTACGGGCTTGGTGCACTGATTACTAACGACCCGGCGGGTAAAACCAGAAGGTCGGAGAATACGCTGAGGCGCAGTCAACTGCAAAAGATCAAGCCGACGGGCAGTCCCAAAGGCAAAGCACTTGCGGATTTGAAAAGTACGATTCTTGAAAAGGGACTAATCATGGATGGAGAGGGCGGCGATGTGCTCGTTGCCAAGTACGAGGCGTTTTACGCGCAAAGCGGTCTAACGCTAGGCCAGCAGTTGTATGTAAACGAACCCTACTCAAAGACCACGCGGTTGGAGATCGAAGAGAAGCACCTGAAAGCCGGTAAGCACATCTGCTCGGTGACTGGTGAGGGCTATCAGAAACTAGTTGATACAACCAGCATTTCCCCTTTTCTGTCCGGCATCTTGAACTTCGATTCTTTTCAATCGACTCAATCAAGAAAAGTGAGTTGGAAGGCAATGTACATCAGTCGATTTGCGCCTAAAATATGTCTCTACCAGTACGCCGGGGGGCTGGACAGCCTAATGGGCTACTTCTTCGTTTCAAACGACCTGAGAAACACTTTTAATCTTTTTAAGGGCAACAGATCCTTCTACAAGGATCAGGCTCAGCTGCTGGAAACAAACTATCGATCAAACATTAACCTACGTGGGTTTGGCAGTGTGAAGAAAGAGACAACAGGAACAAGAGACTTTACACGAGACTACACGGAAGCATCTGAATTGCTATTTGTGCTTGTATGGGAATTCTATACGCAATTTTTGTTCGAACACAACCTCCAAAGTGACGCGGAGATTGATCTGTTGTTCGGTGAGTTGGAGCGGACACCGATCTCGCTTCTTTATTTCCGGGCAGACAAGTTCGCCAGCACAATGCGTCCGAATGCTTACGAAGAGTTCAATAACTTCAAGTTCGCGGTCTCATTAATTCATTTTATGAGAAGTAACGATGTTGCTTTCTCGGAACTATTCGGAAGCCTGAAGATCATCAAGCCCTCAGAAAGGGAATCTAAGAACAGCTACCGCATTGAGCGACAAACCCGAGCCAGGGTACTGGATGGGATGCTACACGGTCGTTCAATCGTGGCCGTGATTGCGAGCCTGATGTACGGCTGCTACACACAGCTTGTCGCCTCAACCCCGGCTCAGGTCGGCTACAAACGTTTTTTTCAGTTGAAACTTCTCGTTGAACTATACGAACCCATCATCCAATACGGCGGCAACATGAATATGAACAAAGAGCTTCAAGAGCGAGCCATCAACCTCGGTACGTCCATCGGACAGGGGATTCTGCGTTTCGCAGAACCCGGTGAGAAGCCGGACACTAAAAAGAACGCACGAGACGGTCGGCGTTACGTAATCGGTCTTTACAAAGCCCGCACGGTAGCGCAGTTCAATGACGCCATTATCCGGATCATGAACCGGTACGGTGTGGTGGTCAGTAAAGAATTGATCGCGAACGTATCGTCCGCAAACTTCGAATACCTCAAGCAGTTCGCAATCATCAGTGCCTTGAACCAAATCAACTCTGCCCTCAAATCCAAGCAAAATGACGAAAGTAAATAGTCTTACGATCACGTACCTATCAAAGGTCACCTTCGGAAGCCTGAACGGCGGAGACAAGGAGGTCGACAACATCAATCCTATTAAAAAAATCACCCTCGACAATGGGCAGGAGCTACCCTACATCTCCTCGCAAGCACTTCGGCGTGCCCTACGCGACAGCCTCATCGCGATGGGGGAAGAAAAGTCGGCGGTGCAAGAAGCAAGCGCGAAAAAGGGAGCACCGAAAACACAGATGGACCCGGTGCGCTACATTGAAGACGACCTGTTCGGCTACATGGACGCCGCCCCCGGCAAAGACGGCGAGCGGGGGAAGTCCAAGATCCGTACGTCGCCGGTGCGGGTCGAAGCGATGGTGGCGCTCAACGAATACAAGGGCGACCTCGACTACGCAACGAACTTCATGGCCGTGGAGGGCGGGGGAACCCCCAACATTTTCGAGTCGGAAGTACACTCCGGCATCTACCGTGGTACGGTGCTGATTGAACTCGACCGGGTAGGGAGTGGGCAGGGCTTCGAAGTTGACGGGGGGCTGGATTTCGATGAGAAAGCGCGTCGGATCAAACTACTCCTGGACGCAATTCAGAACCTTTGGAGCAGCGGCCGGCAGACGCGCTTTCTATCCGATATCTCTCCTAAATTCATTGCGGCGGCCTGCATGACGGCCAAGAACCCAATCTTTCTGGAAGCGGTACATCTGACGCCGGAGGGAGCGGTCGACGTTGAAATGCTTGCATCGGTGATCAGCGACTACGAAAGATTCATTCACAAGCATGTCTTTGCGGCGCAGCAAGCGATCTTCCCTCTTCCGGCCGACGCATCGGTGAAGAGCTTGAAGGAGGGCTTTGCCGAAATTGCGGCGTGGGTAGAAGAATACTACAGAGTAGAGTCATGAAGGTAACGCTACCCAATCGAAAGTCGCCCCGACGGCCGGGGTACGACTACAACCGCGACGGCTGGTACTTCGTGACGATCTGCACCAAAGAACGGACGTACTTCTTCGGAGAGGTGATCGAGGATGAGGTTATCCTGTCGGATGAAGGGCGCATCGTGCGTGATTACCTGCTGGAAATTCCCGCTCATTTTGCGCACGTCCACCTTGGTGCGTCGGTGGTCATGCCCAACCACGTTCACGCCCTAATAGGTCTGTTTCGGCACTCGTCGCCCTGGTGGTCAGACATGGTAAACGAGGAACGTAATGAGGAGGTAGTACGGGCCGTAAAGGAGGATGAGGAGGTAGTACGGACGTTACAATGTAACGTCCCCTCCATCTTCACCACCCCCACCATCTTCACCACCCCCACCGTCCTCGCCACCCCTCATACCATATATCCAGAGGGGATTTTCCCAGAGCATCTCGATGAAACGGAAGGCCCTTTGGGGAAGAATGTCGAGATGGCACGACGCTCGCCCCGGAGCGGCAGCTTATCGCACGTTATTCGCACGTACAAGGCCGCTTGCACACACATGATTCGGCGCGTATCTACCGAGCCTTTCGGGTGGCAATCGCGCTTTCATGACCACATCGTACGCGACGCGGCGGCTTTTCACCGCATCGCGCAGTACATCGAAGACAATCCGCAGCGCTGGGGTGACGATAAATTCTTTGCGAAGTGAGCTACTTGATCGTCGAATTGAGAAGCCAGACCGCTTCTTTTCGAGACCCCGAGTTTCAAAACTACCATCGGTCGCTGCTGCTGCCTCCGCCGACAACCGTTTTCGGGCTTACGGGGGCCGCGATGGGGTTGGGGCCGCAGGCCACACAGCGCTTTTTCGACGCAGGTCCCTGGACGCTCGGCATATACGGAAGCACCATGGGGCGCGCGAAAGACCTCTGGAAGTATCAAACGCTGAAGGCCAACAACCCGAAAAGTATCATCTTACGGGAGTTTATGTACGGCAACCGCTTTGTGTTTGCCTTTGGTCACCCTGAACAGGCCAAGCTCGACGAGGTGGCGGCGGCTTTTCAAGGTCCGATCTACGCGCTGACAATGGGCAACAGCGACTCGCTGGCGAAGGTCGTGTCGGTTCAACGCGAAGAGGCTACCACAACCAGCCGTGAGGTGGCGCACTGCCTGATGGCGGGCAATGTGCTGAGCGCGGTTATGCACCGAGCGGGGACCGAACCGGTCTTCTCTGTCTACACGACTTCCGACCCGATTACTTTCGACTTGCCCACTCGATTCTCATACGCCCGAGAATACGGCGTGCGTAGCGTATCGAGACGGCAGCAGTTTTCGGTGATCGGCAAAGAGATGACGCTAAATTTCGACGTCGTCGGGTTACGGTACGCAGGCGTGTTTATTCCCACCTTTCAGGTCGAATCGTAATGCTGGAAGGCGTGTGGGCAAAGTCCAAACCCCGAGAGTCGCTCGCAGAGCACACCGACCAGATTTTGAGCGTATGGCGCACGCTGCGGCCAAAGTTGCCGGCGTGGGCGCAAGCGCCGGAGTTTGCCGAGCGTATGTTTCTGGCACTGCTCTTTCACGACTTCGGTAAGGTAGCCGAGAACTTTCAGGAGGTCATTCAGGGGCGGCGCAAGGACTACGACAACTTCATCAGGCACGAGTTTTTGTCTGGAATGCTCTTGTTTAGTACGAACCCTGCTTACTACAAGTGCGCTTTTCATAGCCTCTTGGCCGTTTTTACGCATCACAAGGCGTTGCACGATACGCTATTCCAGGACAATGCTTACAAACGACTCTCCATCGATACCGGTAATTACCAGGATTTAGTAGCGTACGCCGAGCAAGGAGCCAGCGAGGAAGGTTTATCAATAGGTCTTGACAAAAAGATACAAGCGGCTCTCTCAAAACCAAACTCGCTTGAAGCACTGTATCTACAATTTAGTAAGCTGCTTGATTACGTCTCGCAGACCGCCACGGAGGAGGATCGCACACAGTACATTCGTTTTAAAGCCGTTCTGCAAATATGCGATTGGACAGCCTCGGGGCACCAATCGCTCCCCGACGGACTAACTTACACGTCCGATACGTTGCAGACTAAAATCGTTGAAAAGCTGCGCGCGGAAGGAAAACACGAGGTCGCGGACGGATTCAGCTTTCTGCCTTTCCAGTGGGAAAGTTTACGCTCTGGAAACGTGCTGGCCATCGCGCCTACCGGTAGCGGCAAGACGGAAGCAGCGTTGCTGTGGGCTTCGCAAAAACAGTCGTCAAATCGTCTGCTTTACCTTCTTCCTACCCGGGTGACCTCGAATGCCCTTTACCGTCGCCTTTGTGCCTACTTCGGCGAAGAGCACTGCGCCCTCGTTCACTCGTCGGCCTTCCTGCAACGCAAAGCCTGGGAAGAAGAGAAGGGTAACTACGACTACTCGAAGGTGAAGAACTACCTCAAAGAGCGGACATTCTTCCGGAACGTCAACGTCTGCACGATCGACCAGCTTTTGACGCAAGGCTTTAACTTGGGCTATTGGGAGATCAAAACGCTGCACTGTCAGAACGGCTGGGTCGTCATCGACGAAATACATCTCTATCAGCCCTATACATTGGGGCTCATCGTGGCGACCATCCGCCATCTACGCCGCACGTGGGGAGCCAGTTTCTACATCATGACCGCCACGATGCCGAAACAGTTGTTGGCTTTGCTCACGAAAGAAATGGAAGTGCCCCCGGCGAACATACTCCGTGAACAGACTCTGCTCGAACAGGCGAGAAACCGCTTTGAGGTTCGGCATAAGACCGTTAACGGCATTGAGGCAGAGGTGAGGGGTGTGTTTTGTAAACCTTGCGAGCGTGCACCGAAAGTACTGTTGGTCGTTAACACGGTCGACGAAGCCATCCGTCTCCACGATCAGTACCATGATCTGGATGCAGAGGTCATCTGCTACCACTCGCGCTTCATTCAGAAGGACCGGAGCGCCAAGGAGCAGGATATTTTTAAAGCCGAGGCCTCTGACCAGCCCGTTTTGCTGATTGCCACTCAGGTGGTTGAAGTCTCGCTCGACATCGACTTTGACGTATTGTTCACGGAAAATGCCCCCATGGATGCCTTGGTGCAGCGGGCGGGTCGGGTGAATCGCAAGCGGAAAAAGGTTGATACACGGGTCGTCATTTTTCAGCACACCCAGAAGGCTGAGGAGTGGATCTACACACTTACGGGTATTCTTGATCGGACGTGGAAAGCAGTCGAGGCGCACCACGGTACCCGACCGACCGAAGCAACGCTGACCGATCTGGTGGATAGCGTTTATCGAGACGTAAAGGTCGAGGAAGAGCCGAGTTACCAGGAAGGGCTGAAAGCATACCGGAGGCTTTGGGCCGAACGCCTCGCCTACATCAAAGATAACCTAGAGCCAGACACAGTCTACACACGAGAAGACATTGACACCGTGAGCGTCATTCCCATAAAGTTTTACGCTGCCTTAGCTGAAAAAGACGACCTCTTCGAAAAGTCGAAGCACGAGGTGTCGGTACGGCGGTACCGAGCCCCCCGGCAACAGGTGATGCCTGACTCGGTCAACAAAGGATTTTTGTACTTGGATTGTAGATACGACTATGCCACCGGGCTAAAATTCAGGAAGGCTCAACAGGAGAATGTGGGAGGGAGAACCATATCCTTGTGAAGGACAAGACAGTACGGCCGTTACAGTGTAACGGCTACACGGGGGAGGAAAAGAGAGACAGTACGGCCGTTACAGTGTAACGGCTACAC
>JBARYS010000338.1:0-3200 GCA_049648155.1 Catalinimonas sp.
GGTTAATGATCTGCTCGGTGGAGTTCACCAGCGCCCGCCAGTTGCCGTCGAGCGCCTGCAGAAACTCGCTGCCCTCGTCGGTGAGCGAGTAGTACTTGCGCGGTGGCCCCGAAGCCGATTCGCGCCATTGGTACTCCAGCAGCCCCGCGTTTTTGAGGCGGGTCAGGAGTGGGTAGAGCGTGCCCTCGACCACCATGATGCGGGCCGAGGTGAGTTCTTCGAGCATGTCGGAGGCGTACGTCTCGCCCCGGCTGATGATGTGCAGGATGCAGTATTCGAGGATACCCTTGCGCATCTGCACGACGGTGTTTTCCAGTTTCATGGTTGCATAGCTAGTAGAGTTGATCGCTCGTCTACGGTTTCCCGAACCAGTCTGACGTTGAGTAGAGAGTCACAGAAAGGCCGCGCGCCCGACGACGACGAGAAATGCTGAACGGCGGGGTAGTCGGGTGTCGCATGGTACAAAGGTATTAAACGGTACTATGCGACGCAAGGTACCGGGCCGGAAACGTTACCTGGCTTTACCCATCGCTGACGAGCGGTACCTGGACCTGACGAGCGGCGAGCCTGCGGCAGGTGAACGATCAAGCAGTTGCTCACGGAAGAAAAAGTAGGAAGAAGATAGGAAGGAGCCCGGTACAGAGCGGACACACGACGGTGCCGAAACGACTGAGGATGTTCGCAGCGGCCACCGCGAAACACCCGGCACGACACCGATCAGCGTCGCACGGTCGAAGCGCTGCGGAGGCGGGCACAGGCGTACCAGCCGAACCCCGAAGGCGGGCGGATGCAGTCTGAAGGCTTGGGAGAAAGTCCGAGCGGGGCCTGCGGTTACGGACCTCGGACAGCAGCGGGGGGGAGGCCGACGGCGCAACCGCCGGCTAAATCAACCGCCGATCAGGAGGGTAATCAAAAAAACAAAAAATCAACCAACCAGAACAACAAGAGGACAGAACGCCGAGATAAATGCTTAGTTTAGAGCATGTTATGGGTAAGAAGTCGCCCGGAAAACTCCGGAAGGTACCGGCACTTCGGAACCCCCCTGCGGCGAGCGGGTTTACATTTCCGCAACTTTCAACCAATGCGCTTTTCTCTTCTCTTTTTCTGGGGGCTTTGTGCCCTCGCGGGGAGCCTCGCCGCCCAGCAGGCACCCAAGTACAGCAACGAATTTCTGACCCTGGGCGTGGGCGCGCGGGCGCTCGGCATGGGGCAAGCGCAGACGGCCACCGTCGGCGACGTCACGGCGGGCTACTGGAACCCCGCCGGCCTCACGCGCATCGAGGGGCGCTACGAGGGCGCGCTGATGCACGCGGCTTACTTCGCGGGCATCGCCAACTACGACTACGCCGGCTTCGCCACGCAGATCGACTCGACGAGCGTGCTGGGCATCACGGCGCTGCGCTTCGGCGTGGACGACATCCCCGACACGCGCTTTCTCTACGACCCCACCAGCGGGCAGATCGACTTTAACCGCGTGCGCTTTTTCGCCGCCGCCGACTGGGCCTTTCTGCTCTCGTACGCCAAGCGCGACGTGCTGCTGCCGGGCCTGCGGCTGGGTGCCAACTTCAAGGTGATCTACCGGCAGGTGGGCAACTTCGCCGACGCCTGGGGCTTCGGGCTGGACGGCGGCGCGCAGTACGACGTGGGGCAGTGGCGCTTCGGGCTGACGGCCCACGACATCACCAGCACGTTCAACGCCTGGTCGTACAACACCGTCGAGATCGACTCGATCCTGATCGCCGACCCGCGCAGCGCGTTCCCCGAAACGGCGGTCGAGATCACGCTGCCCCGCTGGCGGCTGGGCGTGGCCCGGCGCGTGGCCTTCGGCGAGCGGTTCGGGGCGCTGCTGACCACCGACTTGGTCTTTACTTTCGACGGCCGCCGCAACGTGCTCGTGTCGGGCGACCCGGTGTCGATCGACCCGGCGGTGGGGCTGGAGCTCGACTACCGGCAGCGGGTCTTTCTGCGCGGCGGCGTCAACAACGGGCAGCGCACGCGCAATTTCGACGGCTCGGAGCAGACCGAGGTGCAGCCCAACTTCGGCCTGGGGGTGCGGCTGGGACAGTTCCAGATCGATTACGCCCTGACCAACATCGGCGACTTCTCCGAAACGCTTTACTCGAACGTCTTCTCCCTGCGGGCCACCTTCCCATGAAGAAATTTCTTCTCTTAGCTCTTGCCCTCTGGACCGTCGGCACGGCACGCGCCCAGGCACCCGTGCAGCCCGACGGGGTGCGCGGGTGGTTTCAGCCGGGGCAGTCCTACCTGCGGATACCAGTCGCCGAGGACGGTCTCTACCGCCTCGACCGCACGGCGCTCACGGCCGCCGGGGTGCCCGCCGGTATCGAATCTACGTGGCGGCTCTTCCACCGGGGTGCGGAGCAGGCCATCCGCGTGGCCGACGACGGCTCCCACTTCGAGTTCTGGGGGCAGCGCAACGACGGCACGCTCGACGCCTTTCTCTACGAAGCCCCCACCGACCAGCCGCACCCGTACGGCAACTTGTTCAGCGACACCGCGGCCTACTACCTGACCTGGGGCGGGGCAGCCGGCAAGCGGATGCAAAATCTGCTGCTGACGCCGGCGATACCTCCGGAGGCGGCACACGGAGCGCGGCGGCGCGTCTTGTTTGAGGATGAGTACGCCCTTGGGAAGGGGCAGCGGGTCAGCAACAACAACTTTCACCGCTCCGACTTTGAAGAGGGCGAAGGGTGGACCGGCCCGCGCCTCGTATCTAACTCCAACACGAACGTGACGGACCGCTGGGTGGGGCCGGTGGCCGATCCGGTGGGCGGGGGCGGCGCGACGCTGCGACTGGCCGTGCAGGTGATGGGCCGCAACTTTAACGAGGACCAGGAGGTGCAGCTCTTCGCCGGGCCGAGCGCTGCGGACCTCTCCGCGCTGGGCACGCTGCAGTTCTCAACCTATGAGGTAGTCACCGATACGTTCACGGTCCCGTTCGCCCGTGTCAATGCCCAAGACTCGCTCTTGGTGCGGGTGCAGGTGCTGGAAGGTACCAACGCGTCGCTCTCTTATTTGGACGCCACCTACCAGCGGCGCAACACTTGGCGCGGCGAGCGGTGGCAGCGCCTGACCCTGCCCGCCCGGGCCGGCGGGTTGGCACGGGTGGTGCTGAGCAACGCCCCGGCGGGCCTACAGGTGCTCGACGTGACCGACCCGAACAACGTGCGCCGTCTGGG
>JBARYS010000339.1:0-2852 GCA_049648155.1 Catalinimonas sp.
GCCCCAGCAAGTATTCGGACCGCACGCTCGAAAAGATCACCCGCCGCTTCGCCACCGAGCTGGTCAAGAAAAACCTGATCGGCCCGGCGCACGATGTGCCCGCCCCCGACTACGGCACCGGCAGCCGCGAGATGGCCTGGATTGCCGATACCTACATGACGTTCAAGTTCGGCGACACCAACGCGATGGGCTGCGTGACGGGTAAACCCGTCGGGCTGGGTGGCATCCGCGGGCGCACCGAGGCCACCGGGCTGGGCGTCTATTACGGCATCCGCGAGGCGCTGCGCCAGCGCGAGATCACCGACCGCCTGAAGCTCACCCCCGGCGTGGAGGGCAAGCGCGTCATCGTGCAGGGCTTCGGCAACGTAGGCTACCACGCGGCGAAATTCCTTCAGGAGGGCGGGGCGGTCGTCATCGGCATCGCCGAGCAGGACGGCGGCCTCTACAACGCCGACGGCATCGACGTGGAGGCCGTGCTGGCCCACCGTAAGCAGAACAAGCGCTCGATCCTCAACTTCTCCGGAGCCGAGACGATCAAAGATTCGCTGAGCCTGCTGGAGCGCGAGTGCGACGTGCTAATCCCGGCCGCCCTCGAAAACCAAATCACCGCCGAAAACGCCGACCGCATCCAGGCGGCCGTCGTCGCCGAGGGGGCCAACGGCCCCGTCACGCGTGAGGCCGAAGACATCCTGCTCGGCAAGGGCAAGTTTATCCTGCCCGACCTCTATCTGAACGCCGGCGGCGTGACGGTCTCTTACTTCGAGTGGCTGCGGAACATCTCGAACGTGCGCTTCGGCCGCCTGCAACGCCGCGCCGAAGAGGCCAGCCAGCGCCGCCTGGTGGAGTACATCGAGCAGTCGACCGGCGCGACGCTCGACACCTCGCGCCGCAACCTGCTGGTGCAGGGGGCCGACGAGCGCCAACTGGTCTACTCAGGCTTAGAAGACACGATGATCGAGGCGTTCCACGAGCTGCTCGACGTCATGCACCGCAACGACCAAGTGAACGACCTGCGGACGGCGGCCTTCGTCAACGCCATCGAAAAGATCGAACTGAGCTACCAGAACATGGGCATCTTTCCGTAAGCGCCCCCTGATGGACTGAAGTCGGGAGACTGGGAACGGAAGTACTCTACAAAATCCGAAATCCTTTTACTTTCCCGTACCTTCGCACCGACGTTTGGTGAGCCTGCACCCGGCCGGGTCGTAGGCTCTTAAAAGGGAATTCCGTGTAAATCGGAGGCTGTCCCCGCAACTGTTAGCTCATTTAGACTTGTTCGACGTTCTGCCGAACGAGTCTATTCCCAAACGTCCGACACTCTTTGCCACTGTTCCGCCCCGGCGGGATGGGAAGGCGTCGGGCGTGAGCGAGCCAGGAGACCTGCCCTACGTCGTTAGCATTCTGAGCTTTCGGGTGAAAAGCGCGGAACCTTATCGACCGGCGGCGGGCGTGTGTCCGTTGCTCACCGATCCGTGTCCGTCGTGCGCCCGGGGGCTCGTCACCTTTTCAATAAGCTGATGAGTAACCGTCTCCTCCTTCTCTGTCTCTTCCTGCTGTCCGCCGCCGCACTGCGGGCGCAATCCACCGTGCTGCGGCAAGTGATCGTCCTCAACGGCGGGGCCTTCGGGACCGACTTTACTGCTGTCGTGGGCACCTACGATCCCGAGACTTCGAGTGCTGACACCTTGGACCGTATCGGGACGACGTCGATCCAGAACCTACTGGTGCGGGGCGACGACCTCTACGTGCTGGCGGCCGACTCGATCGTCCGCTACGACCTGGCCACCCGCACGCGCGTGGCGGCTACGGCGTTCGGTGGGGTCAGCACGCTTTCGGCCGCCTACTACCCCGCCGGCGACCAACTGCTGGTCGGCAACTGGTTCGGGCGCACCGACAGCAGCCTCTACGTCTACGACGCCCAGACGCTCGCGCTCGACTACGTGGTGGCGGAGATCGGACCCAACGTGGCCGACATCATGGTGGTGGGCGATTCGGCCTACGTGGCGCAGAACCAGACGAGTAGCTCGTTCAGCGACACGGCCGGAACGCTGGCCGTGGTCGATCTGGCCGAAAGAACGTTCGTGCGGAGCGTGGCGCTCGCCAACGAGGGTAACAACGTGTCGCGTGTCTACCTACGGGGCGATTCGCTGCTAGTGGTCGGAGCCGACGGGCTGGGCTACTACCGCCCGGCGACGGGAAGTTACACGCACCACCCGTTGGCCGCGCCCATCGTGACGACCTACGGCTCGGTGATGCAGTTGGTCGGCGATACGCTCTTCGCCATCGACGCGGCCACGACCACCATCGGGGCACTGCGGGCCGACGACGGCGCGGTGATCGAGGCGGCCATCGTCGACACCACGCTGTCGCGCTTCGTGTACGACACCCTCGCGGGGCGCTTCTACGTGACTTACAGCGACTTTGTAACGCGGACGCACGAAGGCTACGTCTACGACCGCACCGGCGACTTTCTGCGTGTGATGCCGGTGGGCATTTCGCCCGAGGCGCTGGCGCTCGACTACGAGACGGTCACTTCGGCCCGCAGCCCGCGCACGATCTCGCTCCACCTTTACCCCAATCCCGCCGCGACGGTGGTGCGCTGGGATACGCCCGCCCGCGCCGTGCGTCTCTACGACGCACGCGGGCGGCAACGGCGGGTGGTGCTGCACGACGCCCGGGCGCTCGACGTGAGCACCTGCGCGCCCGGCGTCTACTGGCTGGAAGTAGAGACCAGCGAAGCACTGCTGCGGGGCCGTGTGGTCGTGCGTCCGTGATGCGTATTCTGATACTTTGGGTGACGCTGCTGCCGGTGGGCGCGGCACTAGGGCAGGCGGACACGGCGGCGGTGGCCC
>JBARYS010000340.1:0-4711 GCA_049648155.1 Catalinimonas sp.
CTACGCGCTGCGCTACGGGGCCACCGGTGAGGCCGAGCGTACCGCTAAAGGATGGGTGCAGATCATGAGGTGAGCGACGTCAGCCGCCCAGGTCCAGTACGCGGGGCGGGCCGGCGTTGCGCCCGGCGAGGTAGCGCTCGTAATCACCGGCAAAGTCGATGCGCTTGGTGATCGTCGCCTCGCCGTTGCCCCGCAGGGCGATCAGGAGTTCGGTGAGTTCGCGCACGGCGTGCGCACCGCCGGGGTGGCCGGTTACGTAGTCGGCCAGGCCGTGCCGCGCCACGTAGTCGAGGAAGAGCGGCCCCGCCGGGCGGCGCACGCAGAGGTTCAGCCCCGTGATGCGGCAGGCGGGCAGGTCGATGATGTCGTCGAACACGAACGCAAACTGCTCGGGGCGGAGACAGTGCGTATCGGCCAGCTCGCGCAGGGCTTCGTCCTTACGCTTGGCGCGCAACACCACGGCGTCGAAGTGCTCGCGCTCGGCCAAGTGGCGGGCGGCGGCGTTGTTCTCGCCGGTCATGATTGCGACCACGGGCAGTTCGCCGTGTTGTAGCCAGTGGCTGAAGCGCAGCATGTTGGTCCCCATGGCGTCGGGCTCGGCGAAGGGGCTTCCCCCTTCGGCCCCCTTTATGCCCGCGTTGAACACGCCGTCCCAGTCGAACAGGTAGCCGCGCACCCGCCGGAGCTTCGCGGCGAGGGCCTCGGGGGGCGTCAGGAAGCGCCCGCCGACGGCCTCGAAGGCGCGGAGCAGTTCGGCGGTGCTCATGCCGTGGGCAGGCGGTCGGTGCGGTACTTCCGTTCGAGGGCGTGCAGCTCCAGCAGCGGCTCCAAGAACCCTTCGAGGTCGTCGAGGGCGAGTTGGCTAGCCGCGTCGCAAAGGGCCTCGCGGGGGTTGGGGTGCACCTCGATGAACAGCCCGTCGACGCCCGCCGCCACACCCGCACGGGCCAGCGTGGGCAAGTATTCGCGCAGTCCACCCGAGGGGTCGGCGCTGGGAATGCCGTAGCGGCGGATGGAGTGCGTCACGTCGAAGATGACCGGGTAGCCCACTTGACGCAGGTCGTAGAAGCTGCGCGGGTCGACGATCAGATCATTGTAGCCGAAGGTGTAGCCCCGCTCGGTCAGCAGGATGTCGCGGTTGCCCACCGACTCGACCTTCCGCACCGGCTTGTCCATATTTTGCGGCGAGAGGAACTGCCCGTGCTTCAGGTTGACGGTGCGGCCCGTCTCGGCGGCGGCCACCACCAGCGTGGTCTGCATGCAGAGGTACGCCGGAATCTGAATTACGTCCAGCACCTCGCCGGCGGCCGCCACCTGCTCCGGAAAGTGCACGTCCGACAGCACCGGCAGCTCGAACCGCTCCTTGATCTTTTGCAGCAGCCGAAGCCCCTCGTCCAGGCCCGGACCGGTGTAGTAGTCGACCGAGCTGCGGTTGTCCTTCATGAACGACGACTTGAACACCAGCGGCAGCGAGAGCTTCTCCGACAGCGTTTTGAGGCGCTCGGCGGTGCGCATCATCAGGTCTTCGTCTTCGATGACGCAGGGGCCGGAGATCAGGAAGAATTCGTTCCAGTTGAGGGGAGCTTGGGGCATGGCGTGGGTAAGTTAAGGGGACGTTAAAGTCTAGAATGAGAGGATTCACCAGTTAGGCCGATGGAATCATATCTACATTCCAGCCCGTCATTCTTGAGCGCAGCGAAGTAATCTGCTTCATCAGTAAACTGGACTGCTTCGCTGCGCTCACAGTGACGATTTAATTTTATATCTATCACTAATGCGTCTTCGCCTTACTCTTTGTTTCTGTAATCACACAGTTCCCGTTGGGTCAAGGGAGCGTTGTGCACCGCAAGGTTACGCCGCACGGGGCTTTGCCGCCTTCCGTAACCCGCCGGGGTAAGGAAGGCTCTCGATTTGTACGCGGGTTGTAAAAAGAACTGACCTTCGGACGTAAAAAAGCGGGCTGCCTCCACCGGAGAGACGGCCCGCTGTGCGTCAGGCTTATTTTAGGCGAGGGCCTCACGCCTTGCGCATCGCCACGATGCGGTCCATGACGGCCTCGGCCTCGGCGGTTTTCAGCGCGAACGCCTTCATGTCGCCCGAGCGCTGGATGTTGCGCGCCTCTTCCATCAGTTTTTCGTATTCCGCTTGCAGCTTATCCGCCTCCGATTTCTTCTTGAAAAGTCCGAACATGGCTTTAGGATTAGTTTTCAGCATAACCCACCGGGCGCGGGTTGGTTTAACGCAGACTCAGATCAGCCAGCTGCGGAAGCACTCAAAGGTGGCCTCCCCAAACGCGACGACCCCGTCCGACTCGGGCAGCGGCAGGCGCGCGTGCAGCTTCACGAAGGGGTGCGTGCGCAAGTGTTCGTCGAGGGCGGCAGTGGTGAAGTGGGCGGCGGGGCGGTAGTTGTCCGGGCCGTAGTGGTGCTCCCATGGCGAGGGGTGTACGCCCACCCAGCAGTTGCTCGCGCGGATGGTCCCAAGGTGGCGGAGCAGCGGCGCGCGGAGGTGGTCAAGCGGCGCGCCCTGCAAATGCAGCGTCTGGCTGTAGCCGTGGCCCCACCAGAAGAGGGTACGCACGGCGGCCACATCGGGCCGGGCGAAGTGGCGGGGGTAGTCGAGCACCAAATAAGGTAATCCGTGGTAGTTCTCACCCCGTGATATCTTGCCGCCTTTCGCCCACCACGGAACGGGAAAGTTTGGGGAATCTTGAGGCGGGCGGGCGCGCAGGTGTTCGTAAAGGGTCTGTAGCCGGCCCTGGACCTTCGCGCCGATCCGCCGCTTGACGGTGAAAAAGCGCGTATCGGCCACGGCTGCCAACTCTTCCGACGTAAACGATTCGACCATGAAGTACTTTTTGCTGCTCTGGCTGCTCGCCGTCGTGGCGGCCCGGGGCCAGACGCCCGACCGGACCTACCAGGCGGCCATCCTCGACTTTAACGCTGAGCGGTACGAAAAGGCCATCCTGGGCTTCGAGTCATTCCTGGCGGCGGACCCAGTTGCGCCCGAGGCACGCACGGCACGCTTCTTTGCGGGCTACGCGGCCGCAATGACCGCCGACACCGCCCGCGCCGCCCGCTACCTCCGCTCCGACTCGCTCAAAGACGACTTCGCGCCGAAGGGGTGGTTCTTCCTGGCCGAAATGTACCTGGGTCTGGGCGACACCGCGCGGGCGCTGGGGGCGCTGCACGAGGGGCACGGCTACTTTCCGGGATACCTGGCGCTGCCCGTCCGGGCGGCGAACGTACACATGGCCCGCCGGGAGTGGACCGAGGCACGGGAGGTGCTGGCCGAGGTGCTACGCCTGACGCCCGACGACGTGGAGGCGCTGCTGTTGAACGCCTCGGCGGCCAACCGGCTGGCGCAGCAACACCCCCACCAGGGGTACGACTCGCTGGCCCGCCGCGACTACCGGCGCGTGCTGGCGGTGGACCCGACCAACGTGATGGCGAGCTACAACCTGGGGTCGTTCTACTACAACCGCGCCGTGCGGGGGCTCGACACGCGGGCGTTCGGACTGAGCACGCGCGACACCCGCGACCGCTACGACGCCGGCCAATCCGACCTGCGCCGTGCGCGCGCCCTCCTGCAACGGGTGCCCCCGGAAGATTCCACCTACACGGACGCGCAGCGCGCCCTGCGCTTCATCGAGGAGCGGCTCGACGACTGATGGTTGCTTGGTTGCCGGACGACCGGGTTGCCCCCACAAAGCCGCTGTCATCCCGACCCTTTGCCCAAGCGCAGCGGCGGGGAAAGTGAGGAACCTCCCCCAACCCGCCCATTCATCGGCCAAAGCCTTTGTCTAGCTCAGCGCGCTTCGTAGCGCCTCAGGCAAGTGAGCACCTCGGCGTGAATCTCGTAGGCGTTGGCTTGCGCCAAGAACTCGTCTGCGGGGCGGCAGTAGTTCATGAAGTCGGTCAGGGCCTCACCTTCCAGGCCGGTGATGTCGCCGACGATCCGCTCGTTGAACTTCTTGCGGATTTGCCGCTGGAAGTTGGCTTCGCGCTCCAACTGAGCCACCTTGCGCTCCTCCTTGGCGCGCTTACTGAGGCGGTCGTAGAGGAACGACGCCGGGCTGAGGAGCGTAGGCCGCCCCCGTTCGGCCGCCCCAGGGTCGATGTGTCGGCGTACGCCCGCGATCTTGATGCCCTCCTCTTCTTCCGGGGGGAGGTCCAGCGCCAGGAGGTCGCGCTTGAACCGGGCCACGTCGCCCCGCTCGAACACCATCGACTCCAGTTCGTAGACCGTCGGCTGCAGGTCGATCTCCCATTCGTCTACCCCCTCGGGCACGGCGAGCGTGTCGGAAGTGTAGCCCAGGGCCGTCACCACGAGGGTGTCGGCGGGGCGGGCGGGCAGCCGAAACGCGCCGGTGGTGTCGGTGGCCGTACCGCGCCGGTGCGTGAGGTTGAGCACGTGCGCGCCGGGCACGGGAGCCAGGGTGGTGGCGTCGCGTACCCGTCCGCCCTGCTCGGTCCACATCTGCGCGTGCAGGTCGCCGGCGAGCATCACCGTCGTGAAGATGAGCGGAAGAAAGAGGCGGTACGACATGATGAATCAACGCGTGTGACACCGGCAAATTTCGCAAGAACATCACACCAATACCCGGCCTCGTGCCACGGGCACCGGAACGTCCCGTTCGGTGTTGAGGAAGATGCGGCCACAAGCCGTGCAAGCGCCCTGAAATCAGTATTTTTGCTTGATACCCGTTTGG
>JBARYS010000341.1:0-2593 GCA_049648155.1 Catalinimonas sp.
GGGCCACCATCATGAAGTCACCGCCTTCGAGCGAGACCAGCCGCGTGTCACGCTCCTTGTCGTGCATGAGGAAGTGCTGCGCGCCGTCGCCGAGGTCGATCACGCGGTCGCGGTGCTTGCGGAAGTACGGGTGGTTGAAGAAGACGTACTTCATGATGAGCGCCTCGCGCAGCCGCGCCTGCTTGGCGGGCTTGTTGAGCAGGATGTGGTCGTTGATCACGATGCCCACGTCGCGCGTGAAGATCAGGTTCGGCACCGGTGGGAAGATCATCCGTTTGTCGTCGGGCGTAGTGCCCGTGATGAGCGTCTTGGCCAGCGTGACGGGTTCGAGCATCATCAGCACCTCCTGCTCGCGGTAGGGCACGCCCTCAATGGCCCCGATGGCCGCCACCAACTGCGTGCGCACGTGGTCCTGGTCCAGCACCTCGCCGAGCAACTGCTGAATCTCGACCACGCGGTCGGAGCCGTGGAACTGCGGGTGGCCGGGCTTGTAGAAGCCGCGCCGCTCGTCGGGATCGTCGACGGTGGCCAGCTTACCCCGGATGCGGTCGGGGTCCAGAAAGTAGAGCAGCAGCTTGACGTAGTAGTCGTACTCGCCGCCGCGCATGGTCTCCAGGTGGACGATGTCTTCGAAGAGCCAGTCCTGCGCCTTCGAGGGAATCACCTTGCCCAGCCCGCTGTCGGGACTGTGGATGAGCAGGCGGCGCAACCGGCCCACTTCGTAACCAACTTCGATTTTCTCGGCGATGCGCGGGGGCGTCTCTTGCATGAAAAGGGGTAGAGGAGTAGAAGCTCCAAACTTACGCATTCGCTATTTTTGGCGGGGTAGACCCCGGTCCATGGTCGATGGTCCATCGACCTTTAAATTTCTAACTCAGCACATGCAATACGTTGACCTGATTGCGCAGACGTTCGACTTTCCCAACGATGAATTCCAGCTGGAGGGGGATCAGCTACACTTCCACGGCATCCCGCTGATGGAGCTGGTGGCCGAGTACGGCACGCCGCTGAAGCTAACCTACCTGCCCAAGATCAGCCGGCACATTCAGCAGGCGCGGCAACTGTTCGCCGACGCGATCAAGAAGTACAACTACGGCGGGCGCTACGACTACGCCTACTGCACGAAGTCGTCGCACTTTCGCTTCGTGATGGAAGAGGTGCTACGCAACGACGTCCACATCGAGACGTCGTCGGCCTACGACCTGCCCATCGTGCGTGAGCTGCACCGGCGTGGGCTGTTGCCCAAGGACCGCTTCATCATCTGCAACGGCTTCAAACGCGAGCTCTACCGCCAGTACATCTGCGACCTGCTGCACGACGGCTTCGAGAACGTGGTGCCGGTGCTCGACCACCTCGGCGAGATCGACCACTACGAGCAAC
Organism: Catalinimonas sp.; assembly: GCA_049648155.1. Taxonomy (GTDB): domain Bacteria; phylum Bacteroidota; class Bacteroidia; order Cytophagales; family Flexibacteraceae; genus JBARYS01. The sequence goes on from JBARYS010000341.1 coordinate 1,381, forward strand.
ATCTGAGCGTTCCTTGTCAGTTGGGCATCCGCGTGGCGGCCAACGAGGAGCCCAAGTTTGCCTTCTACACCTCGCGGCTGGGCGTGCGCTACGCCGACGTGGTGCCTCTCTACCGTGAGCGCATCAAGCCGAACCCGAAGTTCCGGCTCAAGATGCTGCACTTCTTCATCAACACGGGCATTCGCGACTCGTCGTACTACTGGAGCGAGCTGAGCCGCTTCGTGGAGAAGTACTGCGACCTGAAGGAGGAGTGCCCCGAGCTCGACACGATCGACATCGGCGGCGGGATGCCGGTGCGCAACTCGCTCTACTTCGACTACAACTACGCCTACATGATCGACCAGATCGTGAAGAACGTGCAGGAGATCTGCCGCGCGCGCGGGGTGGCCGAGCCGGACATCCTCACCGAGTTCGGCATCTACACGGTGGGCGAGAGCGGCGCGACGATCTACTCGGTGCTCGACGAGAAGCTACAGAACGACGTGGAGCGCTGGTACATGATCGACTCGTCGTTCATCACCACGCTGCCCGACGTGTGGGGGCAGAACCAGAAGTACATCATGCTGGCGCTCAACCACTGGCAGCAGCCCACGCAGCGCGTCAACCTCGGGGGCCTCACCTGCGACAGCGAAGACTACTACAACTCGGAGGCGCACATCGGCGAGGTGTTCCTGCCGCGCATTCCCGAGGGCGCGCCGCTCTACGTGGGCTTCTTCCACACGGGGGCATACCAAGAGACGCTCGGCGGCTACGGCGGACTGCAGCACTGCCTCGTGCCCGCCCCGCAGCACGTGTTGGTCCGCCGCGACGATGCCGGCCAACTGGTCACCGAGCGCTTCGCCCCGGAGCAGGACGCCGAGTCGATGCTGAAGATTCTGGGGTATCGAACGGAGCCGCCGGTCGGCGGATGAGAGAAGGGCTCTTGTGTAGAATGCGGGGGATAGACCTTCTTGGCTTTAGGACTTACACTATCCGGCGGCAACACACCTCCGAGGTTGCGCTGACGACGTCTAGCGCAACCTCGGAGGTGTTCGTTTGTCGTTTCTTGGAAACAGATCGTAAGTCCTAGGCTTAAAGACCACTTTCTACACCGTGAAGAAGTAGTCTTTGAGGGCTTTGTTGCATGAATCGACTCGCTGATTATCAAGAAATTATACGCATTTCATAACACATCATACTTTAGGATTTTGAGGTTCACTCTTCAAAACGTAGA
>JBARYS010000342.1:0-4066 GCA_049648155.1 Catalinimonas sp.
GTCTTCTGAGTACGAGGGCGGACGTACAAGTGAGGCCGGGCCGCCCGAGAAGCAGGAGAATCAGCCGGCCAGTAAAGGCCGTGCCGTCTAACTTTGGCGATACGCGTGGACTTACCTGCCGTCGAAACCATGAAAGAAACAGCTAAGCGGGCGCTCATCAAAGCTACCTCCGTCGTCAAGAGCCAGGCCTTCTGGGAGGCGGTGCATCAGCTGTCGCTCAAGCAGATGAACTACGGCCACAGCGGGCACTTCCAAGACACCGGCGAACTGTGGGCGGTGAAGCTCGTCCGGACCCGGTTTCAACGGGAGGCGTCGATCACCGTTTTCGACGTGGGCGCGAACAAAGGCTTCTACGCCGCGACCCTCTCGGACCTGTTCGGGAGCCAAGCGCAAATTCACTCGTTCGAGCCTTCGCGGGCTACCTACGAGCAGCTTCTCCGCAACACCCACGGCCGGACGAACGTGCTCGCCAACCACTTCGGGTTGAGCGACGAACAGCACACGCAGCTACTCTACACCAACACCGAAGGCTCCGGGCTGGCGTCGGTCTATCAGCGTAATTTGGAGCACTACGACATCGCGATGGCGCAGACGGAAGAGGTGCGTCTGACCACCATCGACGACTACTGCACGGAGCACGCCGTCGAGCGGATCCATTTTCTGAAGCTGGACGTAGAGGGGCACGAGTTGAGCGTGTTGAAGGGCGCGGAGGGACTACTCGCCGCCGGCAGAGTCGACGTCATTCAGTTTGAGTTCGGCGGGTGCAACATCGATTCGAAGACCTACTTCCGGGATTTCTACCACCTGCTGAGGGGTGATTTCCGCATCTACCGCATCCTGCGGAAAGGGCTCCGCGAGATCAGGGCCTACGGGGAGACCAACGAAATCTTCGCCAACGCCAACTACCTGGCCATCCGGCGCGACTGAGCGCGTCCGGCACGTCGACCCACCTACGCCCGCCGCCGCAGCGATCGCTCCGTCCACGCCCAGCCCCGCCCGGCGCGGTGGCGCTCGTAAAGGTGGTGGATCAGCAGCGCGCAGGCCGTGCCGATCATCGAGCCGACGAACACGTCTTCGAAGAAGTGCTGCGCCAGGTACATGCGCGAGTAGGCCACCCCGCAGGCCGTCAGCAGCCACAAAATTCCCAGCGACTTCGGGCGGCTCACCAGCGCCAGCATGGCGAAGCAAGCGAACGCCGTGATCGTGTGGCCCGACGGGAAGCTGTAGTGGCCGTGCACCGAGACGCCCTCCACCAGACGCACCACGTCGGGCTCGTCGGCGAAGTAGAGCTTGGGGCGCGGCCGGTTGAAGAGGTTCTTGAGCACCACCGAGAGCAGCCCGCTGAAGAGGAACGAGGCCGCCACCAGCGCAGCGCGGCCGTAGTGCACCAGCAGCAGCAACAGCGTGAGGAGCAGCACGAAGAGGCCGTCGCCGAGGAACGTGCCGTAGGCGAAGAGCCAGTCGCCGAAGTCGGAGTAGCGGCCGTTGACGAAGGTGAACAGCTCGCGCTTGGGAACGAGCAGCAGCAGCGCCCCGCCGGCCAGCAGCAGCAGCGCGTAGGGCACGAAGAACCAGCGGTTGGTCCGCAGGGTGTCGGCGACGTTCGGTCTCAAGGGGAGGCGGTTAGCGGCGTTCGGCGCGCACGTTGAACGCCTCGGCCAGCGCGTGCAGGTCGTCGTCGAGGATGATCTTCTTCTCGTCGGCGCGCAGCAGAAACTCTTCGTAGACGCGGTCCAACTCCGGGCGTTCGCAGACGTAGCCGAGCAGCTCCAGGCGGTGCCTGAGGGCGTGGCGGCCGCTGCGGGCCGTCAGCACGATGCTCGACGCGGGCACGCCGACGTCCTCGGGGTCCAAGATCTCGTAGTTGCGGGCGTGCTTCAGGAAGCCGTCCTGGTGGATTCCCGACGAGTGCGCGAAGGCGTTGCGCCCCACGATGGCCTTGTTGGGCTGCACCGGCATACGCATCATCTCTTCGACCTTCTTGCTCAGCCCGTAGATGTTCTGCGAGACGATGTTGGTCTCCATGTCCAGCTCCCGGTGGGTCTTCACGATCATGGCAATCTCCTCGACCGAGGTGTTGCCCGCCCGTTCGCCGATACCGTTCATGGTGCACTCGACCTGCCGCGCGCCGTTCTGGATGCCCGCCAGCGAGTTGGCCACGGCCAGGCCGAGGTCATTGTGGCAGTGCACCGAGATGGTGGCCCGGTGCACGTTCGGCACGTGCTCGAAGATGTAGCGGATGCGCGCGCCGTACTCGTCGGGTAGGCAGTAGCCGGTCGTGTCGGGAATGTTCACCACCGTGGCCCCGGCGGCAATCACCGCCTCGACCATGCGGGCGAGGTACTCCAGGTCGGCGCGGCCGGCATCTTCGGCGTAGAACTCCACGTCGTCCACATACTTGCGCGCGTAGCGCACGGCCCGCACGCCGCGCTCCAGCACCTCGTCGCGCGTGGAGTTGAACTTGTGCTTGATGTGCATGTCGGACGCGCCGATGCCCGTGTGGATGCGCTTGCGCTTGGCGAATTCAAGCGAGGCGGCCGCGCAGTCGATGTCCTTCTCGTTGGCGCGGGCCAGGGCGCACACCACGGGCACGCTGACGGCCTTGGAGATTTCGACGACCGACTGAAAATCGCCGGGCGACGAGATGGGAAAGCCCGCCTCGATGATGTCGACGCCGAGGGCTTCCAGGTCGCGGGCCAGGTGGACCTTTTCGTCGGTGGTCAGTTGGCAACCCGGCACCTGCTCGCCGTCGCGCAGGGTGGTGTCGAAGATGAGAATGCGTTCAGCCATGGGGTGGAATTTCAGCGTTCTTAGGAAAGTAGATAGGTAAGGTGCGCGTAGTAAGGTGTCTGAACGGCCCGTTCGAGCAGGCTCTTCTCAAAATCCACCTTTCGTAACATGCGCATTAGTTCTTTTTTCAGGTCGGGCAGGTAGTTGCGGATGACGTCGAACGACACGTAAGGGTCAATGCTTCGGTAGTCATGAGCAATGCGGTTTCTCAATCCGGCAATCAGATTCCAGGGGATGGTGGGGTGCTCGTCTCTCAGCGCGGCCTCAATCTTTTTGGACTCTTCGCCAATCACCAAGAGCAGCGCTTGGCAAGCGTTGAAGTGCATCTGGTCGTTCCGCTCGAAGAACACATCGGCATCCTCGAAGTCTCTCGTGTAGAGATCGATCTTTTCAATAGATTCCAGTATCGTCAGTATGTGGGTCAGGTTTTTTTTCTCATACATAGATCGCCGTCTTCTCGATTTCACTCCAGACGATGGGGTTGACATACCTACGGTCGACCAGGTCCACGGCTCTCTTATGAAACAACTCGCCGAAGTGAGCCTCCAGCGCTTCGATCTCCCGTAGTCCCAGCCGTCTGCCTTCCATCAGTTCGTAAACGATGTCGATGTCGCTGCCGTCCGTATGCGCGCCCGTCGAGTAGCTCCCGAACAGGCCCACCGCGCGCACGTCGAACTTCTCGCGCAGGGACGCCTTGTTCGCCCTAAGCTTACTGATGATCTGTTCTCGGGTCAGGTATGTCATGCGAGGGGAGGCGCGTAGGAGCAGTCCGGTTCAGTTCGGCACCTGCTCGCCGTCGTGCAGGGTAATGTCGAAGGTGAGAATGCGTTCAGCCATGGGGTGGAGTCTGGTTCAAGGTTGCAATGTCGGCAATCAGGGGCACATGCTCGCGGTGGGGGGCGTCGCGCCGGTGGTCGGTATAAACTTACGAACGCGCACGGGCGTCAGGGCAGCACCACGGGCCGGGGCGCTGCACTAAAGCAAGAACCCGCCCGCGCCCGCGCCCTCGGGTGCATTTTTTGCTGAGACCGGAGCGTTCTTCCGGTGGCTCGTGGGCGGCGCTTCCTGAGCATTCCGGACGCCGTGGAGCCCGCTTCGTCAAAATAGACCGCATGAGGCTAACCCTTACTTTCGCGGCTAAAGCTGAAACGTTGAAGAGTGTGATTCGCTGGGTGATCTGGTTTCTTGTGGCCGGCGGGGTGGGCGTGGCCCGGGCGCAGGTTCCCGCCGATACGCTGCCAGCCGCCGACCTAGTGGCCCCGCCGCCGGGCGACAC
>JBARYS010000343.1:0-4878 GCA_049648155.1 Catalinimonas sp.
AGCGCGCGTTGCCGTCGACCAGCACGTCGCCGCTGACGGTGTTCTGCGCCCGGGCGGCGGGCATGGCGGCCAACATCAGGGCGCTAGCCAACATGGGCGTACGCAGACGAGCGAGGAAGGGGGGGGGTAAAGGTGTTCATGAGCATGACGAATAAGAGTGAAGGGTAGTTGTAGTCCGTAAGGTTTCAATAAAAAGTGGGTTTGACAAGCCTATTTTCCACAAACTTCCCCGACACCACGCTCGCGCCCCGGCGGGCGCAAAAAAAAGGTTTGCCGGGCGTCACGCAGGTGCGCCCACAGCCGCCGGGCGCGCAGTGCAGTCTGCCGCCTCACCTCATGATCTACACCCATCCTTTAGCGGTACGCTCGGCCTCACCGGTGGCCCCGTAGCGCAGCGCGTAGTAGTAGAGCCCGGCCGGCAGCGTCCGCCCGTCGTCCCCCCGGTTCGCTCAGGTGCAAGCACGCGGGGAGATTGATCTGTACGCTCATGTTGCATGGTTGTGGTTACTGGGTAGAAATTACGCCGACGTGCGTCTAAAACCATCATTCACTCTCGGCGGCTGCACCGGCACCTGGTAGATTATCCACATCCAGTGGAAAACTAGCGCCTCCGCCAACTGATCTGCCGCCTCGCGAAAAGTAACTTCGCAGGATGCCGACTTTCTCCCATCTCCACGTCCACACGCAGTACTCTCTCCTCGACGGGGCGACCAACATCTCGGCCATGATGAAGAAGGCCGCCGCCGACGGCATGCCCGCCGTGGCCCTGACCGACCACGGCAACATGTTCGGGGCGTTCAAGTTTGTGGCCGAGGCGGGCAAGGCGGGCGTCAAGCCGGTGGTGGGGTGCGAGTTCTACCTGGTGGCCGACCGCAGAAAGCAGAAGTTCAGCAAGGAGGAGAAGGACCAGCGCTTCCACCAGTTGCTGCTGGCCAAGGACCAGGCGGGCTACCACAACCTGGCCAAGCTCTGTTCGCTGGGCTACCTGGAGGGGATGTACAGCAAGTGGCCGCGCATCGACAAGGGGCTGTTGGAGCAGTACCGCGAGGGGTTGATCGCGACCACCTGCTGCATTGGGGCCGAGGTGCCGCAGGCCATCCTGAACGAGGGCGACGAGGTGGCCGAGGAGCGCTTCCGCTGGTGGCTCGACCTGTTCGGCGACGACTACTACGTGGAGTTGCAGCGCCACAAGATGCAGCAGCAGGAGCAGGTGAACGCCACGCTGCTGCGCTTCGCCAAGCAGTACGGCGTCAAGGTGATCGCCTCGAACGACGCCCACTACCTGGACCGCGACGACTACGCCGCCCACGACGTGCTGCTCTGCGTCAACACCGGCGAGCTGCGCAGCAAGCCGGTCTGGAAGGGCGACGGCTTCGGGGGGCGCGACTACCGCTTCGGCTTCCCCAACGACGAGTTCTACTTCAAGAGCACCGCCGAGATGGCCGCCCTGTTTCACGACCTGCCCGAGGCGCTCGACAACACTAACGAGATCGTCGGCAAGATCACGCCGCCGCAACTGAAGCGCGACATCCTGCTGCCCAACTTCCCCATCCCCGCGCCGTTTGCCGACGCCGACGCGTACCTGCGGCACCTGACGTACGAGGGGGCCAGGAAGCGCTACCACGGCTTGCCGCTCAACCACGAGGACACCAGCGGGCTAGACGTGCCGGCCGAGGTGACCGAGCGGCTCGACCACGAGCTGAACATCATCCGCACGATGGGCTTCGCCGGCTACTTCCTCATCGTGCAGGACTTCATCAACGCCGGGCGCAGCATGGGCGTGGCCGTAGGGCCGGGGCGCGGCTCGGCGGCGGGCTCGGCGGTGGCCTACTGCGTGGGCATCACCAACATCGACCCGATCAAGTACGAGCTGCTCTTCGAGCGCTTCCTCAACCCCGAGCGCGTCTCGATGCCCGACGTAGACGTGGACTTCGACGACGCCGGCCGCCAGCGCGTGATCGACTACGTGGTCGACAAGTACGGCAAGGAGCAGGTGGCGCAGATCATCACCTACGGCTCGATGGCCGCCAAGTCGTCGATCAAGGACGTGGCCCGCGTGCTCGACCTGCCGCTGGCCGACGCCAACCGCCTCGCCAACCTGGTGCCGACGCAGGTGGGCATGACGCTCCAGAAGGCCTTCGCGGAGGTGCCCGAGCTGGCCGCCGCCCGCGAGGAGCCGGGCCTGGCGGGCGAGACGCTGCGGATGGCCGAGAAGCTCGAAGGGTCGGTGCGCAACATGGGCATCCACGCGGCGGGCGTCATCATCGCCCCCGACGACATCCGCAACTACATCCCGGTCTGCACCTCGAAGGACGCCGACCTGATGGTGACGCAGTTCGACGGCAAGGTGATCGAAGACGCCGGGATGCTCAAGATGGACTTCCTGGGCCTCAAGACGCTCACCGTCATCAGCAACGCCCTCGACCTGATCGAGCAGAACCACGGCGTGCGCATCGACCCCGATAATATCCCCCTCGACGACGAGAAGACCTACGCCCTCTACCAGCGCGGCGACACCGTGGGCACGTTCCAGTTCGAGTCGGAGGGCATGCGTGCCTACCTCAAAGACCTGCGGCCGACCGACATCAACGACCTGATCGCCATGAACGCCCTTTACCGGCCGGGGCCGATGGACCTGATCCCACTCTACATCAACCGCAAGCACGGCCGCGAGCCGGTCGAGTACGCCCATCCGATGCTCGAACCGATTCTCAAACCGACGTACGCCATTCCCGTCTACCAGGAGCAGGTCATGCAGATGGCGCAGGTGATGGGCGGCTTCACCCTCGGCAAGGCGGACATTATGCGTCGGGGGATGGGTAAAAAGAGAAAGGAAATCGTCGACGCCCTCTTTCCCGAATTTTTAGAAGGGGCCCTTGCTCAAAAGGTCACTAAAAAGACGGCGACCGAGGTCTGGGAGCTGATGGCAAAGTTCTCCGGTTACGGGTTTAACAAGTGCGTTGTAGCCGAGACGGAGATATTTGATGCTTGTTCTGGACAACGTCGAACCGTAGGCGAACTTTTTAATGAACGAAGCGAGCTAAACGCCTCACCGGTTCACGTACATGCATTAGGGGAAGACGGTCGTTTGCGTCCTCGACGGGTAGAAGATGTGGTCTGGAATGGTGTACGGCCGACGTACGAACTGATCACGGAACTTGGTCATCGCATCGTGGTGACCGACAATCACCCTTTTCGGACGCTGAACGGTTGGACTTTGCTACGTGATCTACGCCCCGGCGACCGGGTGGCTGCGCCTCGCCGACTTGCTACCCCAACGCGCCGAAAGTGGCCCCGACACGAGTTGATTGTTTTGGCCGGCCTGCTGTCAGAAGGCAACACTTGTCATCCATCATCGCTATACTTTTATGGTAATGAACGTGAACTGATCGACGATTTCGCGGAGGCTGCTCGTCAACTTCCGGATACGGTCGTACGCCTCTACACGAGACCGGAGGGACGTAGAATGGAAGTGTGTCTGAACACCGGTCCGCAGGGCATGCTGATGCCCGGCAACCGTCCCTGGAACGTAGCTAACGGCAAGCCTACTGTACGCAAAAAATCCGGGGCTTACTTCTGGGCGCAGCAGCTGGGCATTCTTGGCAAGAAAGCTCATCAAAAATCAGTGCCTGCTGAAATTTTTGCCCTCTGTGATCAAGACGTCGCTCTGTTCTTAGGTCGCCTATGGGCGGGCGACGGTTTTATTGCCGAGGCTAATAATCACACACCATACTACGCCACTTCTTCAATAAGACTAGCTAAGGATGTACAAACGTTGCTCCTGCGTCTAGGCATGGTAAGTCGCGTTAGTAAGAAGACATTTAGGTACCGGGGTGGCGAACGCATTGGGTTTACCGTGCACCTGATCGGCGAAGGCGTGCTGCCACGTTTCCTAGATTGCATCGCTCCGCACATCGTGGGACGGACATCTGCTCTCGAAGAACTAAATCGTTATGTCGCCACAACTTCACGCGGCCTAACCAGCAAAGACACCATTCCAGCCGAAGTGCGCAAGTGGGTCAACGAGAGGCGGGTAACGCGCTCGCTCACGTGGCAAGAGCTTGAAACGCAATCCAAAGTTTCGGTTAAAGAGTTTTGTGGTAGAGGCTCTGTAAACAAACGCGGATTTCGACGATCAACCATTAACAGGCCGGCAGAACCCCTAGAGTGTTCACGGCTCAAGAACGTATCGAACGACGATGTTTTTTGGGACCGCGTTGTCCGCATCACACCGAGTGGTGATGCGGATACGTACGACCTGACCGTAAACGAAGATCACAACTTTGTCGCCAACGGCCTGATCGTTCACAATTCCCACAGCGCCGCCTACTCCGTCGTCGCCTACCAGACGGGCTACCTCAAAGCCAACTACCCGGCCGAGTACATGGCGGCGGTGCTGACCAACTGGATCGGCAACATCGAGAAGATCACCTTCTTCATGGAGGAGTGTAAGCGGATGGGCCTCGAAGTGCTCGGGCCGGACGTGAACGAGTCGGGCGTCGACTTCGCCGTCAACAAACAGCAACAGGGGGCGGCCCCCCGCATCCGCTTCGGGCTGGGGGCCATCAAGGGCGCGGGCGAGGCGGCCGTCACGAGCCTGATCGAAGAGCGTGAAGCCAACGGCCCTTACCTCGATGTGTTCGACTTCGCCCGGCGCGTCAACCTCAAAGCCGTCAACAAGAAGACGTTCGAAAGCTTGGCCTACGCTGGAGCGTTCGACGGATTCGGGCTACGACGGTCGCAGTACTTCTACGTCACGGAAGACGATAAATCGAACCTGCTGGAGAAGCTGATCCGCTACGGCAACCTCTACCTGGAGTCGCAGAACGCCACGCAGCACACGCTCTTCGCCAGCTTCGGCGGCGATGACGTGCAGGA
>JBARYS010000344.1:0-17129 GCA_049648155.1 Catalinimonas sp.
CCCATGTACTGGGTGCGGCAGCGCCGGGGCATCGACTACCGCGTCAACGAGAGTCATATCCTTTCGCTCAAAAAGTCCCGCCACGAAGGCAAACACCGCCACGGCGACGTGGTGAACATTGAGGTGCGCGACTACCTCGGGCGGTCCGCAGAGTATCGCGACAACCTGAAAGGCTACAAGGTCCCGGTGCGGTTTCGGGAACAACCCCTGCCGCTCGACCCGTACTTCCTGGGCATCTGGCTCGGTGACGGTAAAAGCCATGACGCTCGCGTCTTTACGACCGACGAAGAGGTTGTCGAAGAGCCGTACGCCTACGCCGACACACTCGGAGCACGGGTGACCCCGTATCAGCCTACGAACAGATGCCCCAACGATACCGTCACGCAAGGGCACCAGGGCGGCGAAGGATTTAGTGTGCAGGACGAGCTACGCAAGCTCGAATTGCTTGGCAACAAACACATCCCGAAGGAGTACCGCATCAATTCGGAGGCAACCCGCTTGCAACTGCTCGCCGGACTGCTAGACAGCAATGGCCACTACTTGATACGGTCGAACGGCTACGAGATCACGCAGAAGAGCGAACGGCTGGCGCGCGACTTCAAGTTCGTTGCCGACTCGCTGGGCTTCCGCACGTCGCTGCGTCCGAAGCGGGCAAGGGTCAGAGCACAGGAGTTAGAGACGGAGGTGTACCGCGTCCGGATTTACGGCGACGTAGACCGCATTCCGGTGCGCATCGAACGCAAATGCGCACCCCCCCGGCACAGCCGGGGGGACCGGCGCATGACGGGCATCGAACTGGAAGCCGACGGTGTGGACGACTACTACGGCTTCGAGATCGACGGCAATCGTCTGTTTCTGCTTGAAGACGGCACCGTGACCCACAACACGGCCTTTGTGCTCTCGGCCGCCCGCAACGCCGCCGTGGAGTTCGGGCAGGGCGTGGCCGTGTTTTCACTTGAAATGGCCTCGCTGCAACTGGTCAACCGCCTCATCTCAGCCGAGGCGGAGTTGGAGAGCGACAAGATCAAGAAGGGCAACCTGGCCGAGTACGAGTGGCAGCAGCTCTACAGCCGTATCGGCAAGCTGAGCGAAGCGCCCATCTTCATCGACGATACGCCCAGCCTGACCATCCTAGAGCTACGCGCCAAGGCCCGCCGCCTGAAGGCTCAGCACGACATCCAGCTCATCATCATCGACTATTTGCAACTGATGAGCGGCGACGCCTCGGGCCGTCCCGGCGGCAACCGCGAGCAGGAGATCGCCCAGATTTCGCGCTCGCTCAAGAGCTTGGCCAAGGAGCTGAACGTGCCGGTAATCGCCCTCTCGCAGCTCAGCCGGGCCGTAGAGACGCGCGGCGGCGACAAGCGCCCGATGCTGTCGGATCTGAGGGAAAGCGGCAGTATCGAGCAAGACGCCGACATGGTCATATTCCTCTACCGGCCGGAGTACTACCAGATCACCGAAGACGAAGAGGGTCGGCCCATGAACGGCCTCGGCGAGGTGATCATTGCCAAGCACCGCAACGGCTCGCTCGACAGCGTCCACCTGCGCTTCATCGGGCGCTTCACCAAGTTCATGGACCAGGAGCCCGCCGCCGGCGGCTTCGACGGCACCAGCAGCTTCGAGATCACCCGCAGCAGTAAGATCAACCAGCCCGGCGAGGGCCTCCCTAAGCCCGACGACAAAAAGGGCCGGTCCGGCAAAGACGACTTCTTCAAACCCGACGCCGCCGACGCACCTTTTTGAGGCTAAGATTAAAGGATTGGCCGGCGCGTCTAGTACTGCGTGCGTCAGCCAATCCTTCGATCCTTCAGTCCTGGCCTCAGTTAGCGACCACCAGGTCCATGTGCTTCTGTTTGTAGCGCAGGGCCTCGGGAATGTAGCGGTTGCGGAGCTTGGTGGCGCGGGTATCGGGCGAGGGGTGGGTGGAGAGGAACTCGGGCGGGCGCTGGCCGCCGAGCTGGCTCATACGCTGCCAGAAAGGCACCGCTTGGTTGGGGTCGTAGCCGGCCAGGGTCATGAAGATCACGCCCAGGCGGTCGGCCTCGCTCTCGTGCTTACGGCTGAAGGGCAACTGGACCCCCACCTGCGAGCCGAGGCCGTAGGCGGTGTAGAAGAGCTGCTGCGTCTGCTGCGGCTCGCTGGCCAAGGCGACCTGCAGGGCCATGCCACCGAACTGTGTGACCAGCCCCTGGCTCATGCGCTCGTTGCCGTGGCGGGCAATGGCGTGGGCAATTTCGTGGCCCATTACCGTGGCCAGGCCAGCCTCGTTCTGCGTCACGGGCAGGATGCCGGTGTAGATCACCACCTTGCCACCGGGCATACACCAGGCGTTCACGGTCTCGTCCTGCACCAGGTTGAACTCCCACTGAAAGTCTTTAGTCAGCTCCGGGTGACCCTCGGCGGCCAGGAAGCGCTCGGCGGCGATCCGCAGGCGGTTGCCGACGTTCTTAACCATCTGCGCCTCGTTGCTGTTGCCGGTATTGACCACATTGTTCTGCTGTAGGAAGCTGGAGTAGTTCGACTGGCTCAGCGAGAGCATCTGCGAGCTGGGCAGCAGGTTGAGTTGCCGGCGGCCCGTGATCGGCACCTTTTTGCAGGCGGTGAGGCTCATCAGCATGGTCAGTGCGAGGAGAGTAGCGTTACGTAGTTGTCTCATGGATTAGATAGTGGTTAGGTAGGTATGTACGCAGCAAGCCTGCAAGCTTACTGCCACGATTTCAAGGATTGGTAAACCAGATGCACCGGTAGGCCCATCACGGTGAAATACGAGCCTTCGAGCTTTTCGATGCCCACCATGCCGAGCCAGTCCTGCGCGCCGTAGGCTCCGGCCTTGTCGTAGGGCATGAAGTTCTCCAGGTAGTAGGCGATCTCGGCGTCGTCGAGCGGCACGAAGTGCACCACCGTGCGGTCGGTGAAGCCCTCGACCTTCGCCCCCTGGCGGAGGCAGACACCCGTGTAGACCTCGTGCGCGCGGCCCGCCAGCGCCTGTAGCATCTGCACGGCGTCCTCGCGGTCCAGGGGCTTGTTCAGCACCGTGCCGTCGAGCACCACCACCGTGTCGGCTGTGATGAGCAGCGCGCCGCCGAGTTCGTCGTCGGTAAAGGCCGCCGACTTTTTGCGGGCCAAGTACTCCGCGACTGCGGCGGCGGGCAGGTCGTCGGGAAAAGCCTCGTCGGTCTCCCTGATGCGGACTTCAAAGCGAAAGCCCGCCGTTTCGAGCAGGTGTTGCCGACGCGGCGAGCGCGAGGCAAGGATCAGTGGGGTACGTGAATTCATCGGGTACGAGTGAGCTGAAGGAGAATCCGCAGATCACCTTCGGGTAGAAGTACGTGGATTTCGGCGGGAGGGTATGTCCGCCCGCACAGACGCGCCGGATGGCGTCCATCGTCAGTTCGTTGGTGATGACCGCCGCCTGCGCCGCGCCGCTCTGCACCTCGGCCAAGCACGTGGGGAAGCTGCGCTCATAGGCCACGTGCGGCGAGCGGCGCTGCTGCGGACCGGCAATACCCAGCCCCCGTTCGATCACGAAGTAGTGGAGCACCGTCAGGTCGAGCGCGCGGATGTCGTCGGGGAAATTCCACGTCATCGTGTCGAGGCGCTCGGGCCGCAGGCGGATCTTGTAGGCCCGGTCGCGGAAGATTAATCCGAACGCCCACGGCTTACCCATGATGATCTCGTTCACCTGGTAAGGGCTCTCCAGCTCGCGCACGGTGAAGTCTTCAGCCAGCCGCGCCGGCAGGCGGTCGGCGTCGAAGTCGGGCAGCCCCCGGATCAGCCGGTGCGTGGGCAGCACCCGCAGCCCGCCCTGCTCGGTGTTGGTCAGGTACATCAGGTGGTGGTGGCAGGGCGCGGCGGCGGGAGCATCGGGGCGCTCAGCGAGGCAGCGGCGGCGGTAGGCCAGCGACGCCTCGTAACGGTGGTGCCCGTCGGCCAAAATCAGGAAGGGCTGCGCCCGCAGCGTGGCGACGAACCGGGCGATCACCCGCCGGTCGTGAATCACGCTCAGCACGTCGCGTACGCCCTGATAATCTTCCGTGTCGTAGATCGGGTGTTGCTGGCTCTCGTCCATCAGCGCTTCGAGCGTGAAGTCGGGGTCGGTGTAGAGGCCATGCGTGGCGCTGACGTGCATCCGTGTGGCCGCCAGCAGGTCGGTGCGGTCGTCGACGGCCCCCGGCAGCGTGCTCTCGTGGCGGCGCACCACGCTCTCCGCCCACTCGTGCAGCCGCAGGTGCGCGAAGAAGCCCTTGCGGACGTACACCTGGTCGCTGCCCGGCAGCACGTAATGTTGGTAGTAGACGTACAGCCCCGGCAGCGCGTCCTGCCGAATCACCCCCCGCGCCTTCCAGTCGGCCAGCCGCGCGGCCGCAGCCTGGGCGGAGGACACACCCTCGTCGGCGCGCGGCACCGAGAGGTGAATGCTGTTCAGCGGCTCGGCGTACAGCCGCTCCCGCTGCCGCTCCGACACCACGTCGAACAGCGGTGAAGTCAGCGACTCGATGTGAGGCGTAAGGTGCGGGGCGTAGCGCCAGGCCCGAAAGGGCAAGATATCGACCATACTGCTGGTTCTTGGATCGTTTAGTTACCGGATTGTTTGATTACCGGATTGTCGGGTTGTTTGGTTACCGGGTTGTTGGGTTGTTTGATTGCTGGGTTTTGGAGGGCGTCGGTCGATTCAGCAACCGAACAACCCGGCAACCCAACAATCAGCTAGCTACGTTTGCAAGGGCAACCACACAATCACAACCCTACCCGATGGAAACTATTCAGAAAGACGTGGCCCTCCGAGCGGCCGACAACATCCGCGTGCTGGTGGCGGCGATGGTCGAAGAGGCTGCCTCCGGCCACCCCGGCGGCGCGATGGGCGGTGCCGACTACTTGCAACTGCTCTTCTCCGAGTACCTCGTCTACGACCCCGAAGACCCGAACTGGTTCTTCCGCGACCGCTTCTTTCTGGACCCCGGCCACATGTCGGCCATGCTCTACGGGCAGCTCTGCCTCACGGGCGACTACTCGCTCGACGACCTGAAGGGTTTCCGGCAGTGGGGCAGCGTCACACCCGGCCACCCTGAGGTCGACGTCACGCGGCGCATCGAGAACACCTCCGGCCCGCTCGGGCAGGGGCACGCCAACGGCGCGGGGGCGGCCATTGCCGAGCGCTTCCTGGCCCACCGCTTCGGCGAGTGGTCGGCGCACAAGACCTACGCGTTCATCTCGGACGGCGGCATTCAGGAGGAGATCTCGCAAGGCGTCGGGCGGCTGGCGGGCTTCCTGGGGCTGTCGAATTTCATCATGTTCTTCGACTCAAACAAGCAGCAGCTCTCCTCGCCCACGGGGGCCGTCACCGAGGAGGATACGGCCATGAAGTACCGCGCCTGGGGTTGGGCCGTCCACACCGTCGACGGCCACGACTACGCCGCCCTGCGCGGCGCGCTCGACGCGGCACAGAAAGAGACGCAGCGGCCCACGCTCATCATCGGCGACACGACCATGGGCAAGGGTGCGGTCGACGAGGCCGGCAACCCCCGCGAGGCCGACTACACCACGCACGGCAAGCCGCTCTCGAAGGCCAAGGTGTCGTACGAAGAGACCGTCAAAAACCTCGGTGGCGACCCTGAAAACGCGTTCCGTATCTACGACGACGTGGCCGAGTACTACAAGGAGGTGCGCGCCCGGAAGGCCGAGCAGGCTGCCGCCCGCCGCGAGGGGCACGAGGCTTGGGCCGCCGCCAACCCCGAGCAGGCCAAGAAGCTGCAGGGCTTTATCGACGGCGACTTGAGCCACCTCGACCTGAGCGAAGTGGAGCAGAAGCCCGACGCGGCCACGCGCAACGCCTCGGCGCAGGTGCTCAGCTACCTCGCCGACCATATGGACAACTTGATCGTGGCCTCGGCCGACCTGTCGGACTCCGACAAGACGGAGGCGTTCCTCAAGAAGCGCCCCGCCTTCGAGCACGGCGACTTCTCGGGGGCGTTCATTCAGATGGGCGTCTCGGAGCTGACCATGGGCGCGGTGGCGAACGGCCTCATCCTGCACGGCGGCGTGCGGGTGGCCTGCGGCACGTTCTTCGTCTTCTCCGACTTCATGAAGCCCGCCGTACGCCTGGCCGCCCTGATGGAGACGCCCGTGATCTACATCTGGACACACGACGCCTTTCGGGTGGGCGAGGACGGCCCCACGCACCAGCCCGTCGAGCAAGAGGCGCAAATCCGCCTGCTGGAACAACTCAAGAACCACGCGGGCCACGACGGCGTGCGCGTGCTGCGCCCCGCCGACGCCGACGAGACGACCGTCTGCTGGCAAATGGCCCTCGAAAATACCGACACCCCCACGGCGCTGATCCTCTCGCGGCAGAACATCCCCAGCCTGCCCGGCCCCGGGAGCACGCCGCGCAAGGAGGCCGCCCAAGCCGCCCGCAAAGGAGCTTACGTGGTGATCGACGCCGACGACCCGCAGCTGATCATGGTCGCCAACGGCTCGGAGGTGGGCACGCTGCACGAAGGGCTGAAGCTGCTGAAAGAGCAACGGCCTGACCTGCGCGTGCGGCTCGTCTCAGCCCCATCCGAAGGGCTTTTCCGCCGCCAATCGGCTGAGTACCAGCAAGAAGTGCTGCCGCCCGCCGTGCCCACGCTGGGCATGACCGCCGGGCTACCCTCGACACTCGCCGGGCTGGTCGGCCCCGGCGGCCGGGTGTTTGGGCTGGAGCACTTTGGTCACTCCGCGCCCTACCAGGTGCTGGACGAAAAGCTGGGCTTCACCGCCGAACACGTCGTGCAACTGGCCAACGACTACCTGGCCGAGCGGGGCTGATCGTCGCCCACCCTCCGAGGGGCAGAACGCCGACGGTCGTGCTCCTCGGAGCGCTTCGGCGGGTTGCCGGAACGAGTCTATCGTATCGGCCGGACGCGAAGAGATGTGCCGCGTAGGGAAGCAAAGTTTCGGCGTGAGCATCTGCTCCACAAAACGTCTTTGTTATCTTTGCGCCCGCACTTTGCAGAACGTGCTCCGGAGAGGTGGCAGAGTGGTCGAATGCGGCGGTCTCGAAAACCGTTATACCGGCGACGGTATCGGGGGTTCGAATCCCCCCCTCTCCGCAGAAAGCGGCTTCTACATGGCGTAGGGGCCGCTTTTGTTGTTATCACCAGCATCTACCGAACGTACTATGAAAAGAGATCAACGAGTACGAAGCGCACTACCAAGCGGTCAAAAACTTCCAAAGCTAAAAAGATCGCTTCGTACACCTCTGCGCATGGCCGCTCATTCATGCATTACGCCGACGGAACGATTAGGGAAATCGACGTTGAAACGGGCCGTATGATCCCCAAGGGGAAGGAAAACCCCCTGAATCTACCGGAAATCAGTCGTCCCGCCTACGTGGTAAAGTGATGCGGGTCGTGCTCTTCGCTCGTGTGTCCTCCACCAGCCGCCAGGACGCCGCCCGAAGCCCTCGACGAGTGGGAGCAGGAAAAGGGCAGGTAGTCACTCACGATAGAGCCGTAGGTTCGGGATGAACTGGTAATCCTTCACGTTGTCGGTCAGCAACGCCATGCGTGAAGCAATGGCGGTAGCGGCTATGAGCGCATCCGGCAAGCGCAAGTCGTGTGACAGTGTGTACTTTTTTATCAAGCCTTCGGCCAAAGTCCCTATCTGATACGACAGACCCAAGTAATCGTAGCTCTCAGCCGCCTTGATAATCTTATTCAGGTCTCGCCGGTTTAAGGCACCTTGCATGAGTTCAAGCACCGTTACCGCCGTCAGAATCATCTGACTCGGCTGCAAGTCGCTGGTTAGTTCGACTTTGCGCGGGTCTCGTTTCATCAGACCGATCATTATATCCGTATCGACGATCACCTTTTGCGGCTCCATGCTTTCTCACGCAGTTCTTTGGCGTCCCAATCACCCTCTACATCTAGTTCCGTGAAAGGTATCGGCTCCCCTTTGCCGGGCCGGTAAATTTCTTCCATCATAAGCCGGTACTCATCATCATCAGTTGTATAGGGCAACTTGATGGCCTTCAGGAAGGCTAGCAACGCTTCCCATTTGTCCTTTGACTTGGTGCGGATGGTGATAGAAGGCATGGTCTGAGAATTTAACAGGTAGGTACATAGCGGGCCGTGTGCATCACCTGCAACTCCTCTTCCTGCTCCCACAGTTCCCTACGTAGACGGTTGATTCCCGACCGTCTACCGGCGCACTGCGGCCACCCTCTGGCTGAACGACGGCGTTCCGATGGCCGTGGTCTCGCGGCTGCTCAACCACCGGTCAATCACCACGACCGAGCGGACCGGGCCGCCGGGCGGCTACGCCGTGCTGCGGGAACAGACGCTGGCCGAAGCTCTTGATAAGTGGGAGGAGAAAGCGGGACGTGCGGTATCTTCGGGGGCAGATGGCACTAGGTAGCTTACACTCGGCCCGCAACGGGGACGCTGACACACAACCGGAAGCAGTACGAAATCGTCTGGCTCAGTAAGTACGCAAAGCACGTCCTGGACAACTACGACGACAACCAACACCGGATACAGCACGAGCAAATCGAGCAGCAGATCACGAAGGGTAACGCACTGATTTATCCGCAAGAAAGAGGCTACTTTATACTCCTGAACGGCTTTGTTGCATGAATCAACTCGCTGATTATCAGGAAGTTATACGCATTTCATAACACATCATACTTTATGATTTTGAGGTTTACTCTTCAAAACGTAGAATATCCTTCCGGTATCGGAGCCACAGAGCGACGCTAACAAAATAATCTTCCGAGAATCCGACAAAAATTATCTTTATTCATGCAACAAAGCCCTCCTGAACCGCTTTCGCAACCCTATCTACAATACGGTTGTATATCTTTCAGAGTCGAAAAAGAGGTGCGTGATTTTGACCTCGTACCGCACCACGAACGTTGCCTACAAGTTAGCCTACCAACGCCATGAGCAAAGTCTACGTCGATCCGATTCTGATTGAAGAGGGCGTCTACAAAAGCGAAGAAGAAGCCGTTTACGCCATGACCGAGGGTTTGGTGAAATTCGTCTACGAACAGGCTAAAGACCCGAAACAGCGGCGCAAGCTGAAGAAGCTCGGGTTGATTCCCGCAACGAAGGTCAAAACTTCCAAGAAGCCCCGCAAACGGGCTTGAAAGTAATCCTCTCCGCAGAAAGCGGCTTCTACATGGCGTAGGGGCCGCTTTTGTTGTTCGGGGGGTCTGCTTTGGGGTCCAAGATCATTAGAACTTCGCTCCTACTCCCCGCCCAACCTTCACGCGTCCGGCACGTTGCCGAAAGAGCACCCACTTTTTCGACCATGTCTGACCGCATCCGCCAGGGGGCCGTCGTGCTGGCGGCCGTGGCACAGGTAGCTGCCGGGAGCCTGCTGCAGGCCGTCGGCGACCGCCCCGCCATCGGGACCATCTCCGAGCGCTACCCCACGCTGATCGTGCCCGCCGGCTGGGCCTTTTCCATCTGGGGATTGATTTACCTCTGGACGGGAGCCTACGCCGTCTATCAGGCGCTGCCCGCCCAGCGCGAGAATCCGCTGCTGCGCCGCGTGGGGTGGCCCACGGTGGTGGCCTTCGTGGGCAGCAGCCTCTGGATTGCCGCGTTCCAGCGGTTGCAGTTTGAGTTAAGCGTCCTGATCATGCTCACCATCTTGGGCGCACTGATCGCGGCGGTGGCCGTCTGCACGCGGTGGGCCCGCGCGAAGGGTGACCGCTGGTGGGTGGCCGCCCCCCTGAGCATCTACCTGGGGTGGATCAGCGTGGCTACGGTCGCCAACGTGTCGCAGACGCTGGTGGCGCGCGGCTGGCCCTCCGACGCCCTCGCCTGGGCCGTGGTGGTGCTGAGCGTGGTGGGCGTGGTGCTGGCGGGCGTGGTGGTCGCTACGCGGGGCAACGCCTTTTTTACGCTCACGGTGGTGTGGGCGTTGGTAGGCACGGCCGCGCGGCGGTACCGTGCCGCCGACGATGTGCCCCTGGTGGCGGCGGTGGCCTTGGGGGTGGTCGTGCTGCTGCTCGCGGCGCTCTTCATCGCCCGCCGTACGCGCAACAAACGGGTCGGCGAGACATACGCCTGAGCCTACCCCCTTTTCTTTTTCACCTTTCTCATGGCCACCCCTACGCTCGCCGTCGTGCTCGGCAACCAGCTTTTTCCGGACCACGCCCCGCTGCATCCCACCGCCGACACGCACTTCTTCATGGCCGAGGACGTGGGCCTCTGCACGCACTTCCGCTACCACAAGCACAAGCTGATGCTCTTTCTGTCGGCCATGCGCTCGCACGCCGACGAGCTGCGCAAGCAGCACGAGGTGACCTACTGGACGCTCACGGCCGACAACCGACACCTCAGCTACGAGGAAAAGCTGCGGCAGACGCTCGCCGACCTGCACGTGCGGCGCGTGGTCACCTACGAGCCGGAAGACAAGTTCTTCGCGCGACGGCTGCGGCAGTTCGCCCGCGAGGAGGACGTCGAGATCGAGTTTGTGGAGGCGCAGGGCTTTCTCACCACGCGGGGGCAATTCCGAGAGTACCTCGACGGTGAGCACCGGCAAACGCGTATGCAGTACTTCTACCAATGGCAGCGGCGGCGGCTGGGGGTGCTGATCGACGCGGCGGGCAAGCCCGAGGGCGGCAAGTGGTCGTACGACGCCGAGAACCGCAAGGCGCTGCCGAAGCAGATCGACATCCCGACGGTGGCCGACCCCACGCCGACCGAGCACACGCAGGCAGTGAGTGCGCTGGTAGACGAGCTCTTCGCCGACCACCCCGGGCGGAGCGACCAGTTCCGCTGGGCCACTACGCGGCGGGCGGCCCTCTACCGCGTGCGGGAGTTTCTGGACGAGCGCTTCGACCGGTTCGGGCCCTACGAGGACGCCATCGACCGCGAGCGGGTGCACCTGTTTCACTCGGCACTCTCGCCCTACATCAACCTGGGGCTGATCACGCCCGACGAGGTGCTGGAGCGCGCCCTGGCCCACGCCGACGCGCACGACGTGCCCTTGAACAGCCTGGAGGGCTACGTGCGGCAGCTCATCGGCTGGCGGGAGTTTATGCGCGGCATGTACCACACGCACGACCTAGAGAAGAACTACTTCGACTTCACGCGCCGCCTCACGGACCACTGGTACGACGCCACCACGGGCCTGCTGCCCCTCGACGCGGCCATCCGGCGCGTGGACGAGTGGGGCTGGACACACCACATCGAGCGGCTGATGGTGCTGGGCAACCTGATGCTGCTCTGCGAGGTGAGCCCCGATGAGGTCTACCGCTGGTTTATGGAGATGTTCGTTGACTCCTCCGACTGGGTGATGGTGCCCAACGTCTACGCCATGAGCCAGTTTGCCGACGGCGGCACCTTCACGACCAAGCCCTACGTGGGTGGCGGCAACTACCTGCGGAAGATGAGCAACTACGCCAAGGGCGACGGCCGCTGGCAGGAGACGGTAAACGGCCTCTACTGGCGCTTCGTCGACCGGCAGCGCGAGACGTTCGCCGCCAACCCCCGCATGGCCGTGATGCCCCGCAACCTGGACCGCATGGACGGGGAGAGGCGCGCGCGGCTGTTCGCTCTCGCCGACGCGTTCGTGGAGCGGGTAACGAAGCAATAGATCCCTCCCCTCCCGCCGCCGGACGCACGGAAAGTCCAAACTTCCGGTCCCGCCGGGCGTTATCCTCCTATGCAGGAGAATCACTACGAGCGGGGCCTCGCCCTTTTTCAAGCGGAGAAGTACGCCGAGGCCTACCGGGCCTTCACGAAGCACTTGGAAGCCGAGCCCCACGACCCCGCCGGGATGCACCAGCGCGCGCTGGCCTCGTTCAAAGTGGGCAACTACCCCCTGTCGCTGGCCGACTTCGACCGGGCGCTGAACTTGCTGCCCAACAACGCCACCTGGCTGAGCGACCGGGGCGTAGCGCACCACCTGAATCAGGACCAGCGGGCGGCGATGGACGACTTCAACCGCGCCCTGCAACTGGAGCCGCAAAACCCCTACCGCCATTCGAGCCGCGCTTACCTGCGGGCGAAGCTGGGCGACACGCAGGGGGCCATCGACGACTACCGCCGCGCCGTCGAGCTGGACCCGGAAGACGCCATCGCGCACAACAACCTGGGCCTGCTCGAAGAGCAGTTGGGATACCAACAGCGCGCCCAGCACAACTTCGACCGCGCCGACGCGCTCGCTGATGGTACGCCGCCCGACGGCAAGCCCGCTCCCCGTCACAA
Source organism: Catalinimonas sp. (assembly GCA_049648155.1). Lineage (GTDB taxonomy): Bacteria > Bacteroidota > Bacteroidia > Cytophagales > Flexibacteraceae > JBARYS01. Next base: position 12,207 of record JBARYS010000344.1, read on the forward strand.
CGGGCCTGTGCCGCAGAACGGCAAGACCCCGAACGGCCGGACGTCGCGCCTGGAACTCCCGCCGGAGGTTGAGATCGAGTACCTGCCGCGCCGCCGCCCCACCACGAACGACTACCTCCGCACCATGCGCGAGCTGATCACGACACAATCGGGACGGCGCGAGGTGGTCGACTTCCTCCGTAAGAGACTCGGTCGCTGATCGTTTCTGCCGTATTTTTGTTGATGGTTCACCGCCGACTTCCGGCGTGTTCGTGTGTTTCACGGAGGCGCCGGAAGTCGGCAAAGAGTCAATCGACACCGGCCCGCTCATCAACACCATTCTATGCTCACCCAGACCGCAACCCTGACCCGTGACGCCCACCTGTTCGAACTGATCGACCGCGAGGAGCACCGCCAACGCTACGGCATCGAACTGATCGCCTCCGAGAACTACGCCTCGCCGCAAGTGATGGAAGCGATGGGGTCGGTGCTGACCAATAAGTACGCCGAGGGGCTGCCCGGCAAGCGCTACTACGGCGGCTGCGAGGTGGTCGACGAGATCGAGCAACTGGCCATCGACCGGGTGAAGGAGCTGTTCGGGGCCGTATGGGCGAACGTGCAGCCCCACTCGGGCGCGCAGGCCAACGCCGCCGTGATGCTGGCGCTGCTCAACCCCGGCGACACGATCTTGGGCTTCGACCTCTCGCACGGCGGGCACCTGACGCACGGCTCGCCGGTGAACTTCTCGGGCAAGCTCTACCGCCCCACCTTCTACGGCGTGGAGCCCGACAGCGGCCTGATCGACTGGGATAAGGTGGAGGCCACGGCCCGCAAGGAGAAGCCGAAGCTGATCATCTGCGGCGCGTCGGCCTACTCGCGCGAGTGGGACTACGCCCGCCTCCGCGCCGTTGCCGACGCGGTGGGCGCGCTGCTGCTGGCCGACATCTCGCACCCGTCGGGGCTGATCGCCCGGGGGCTGCTCGACGACCCGCTGCCGCACTGCCACGTGGTGACCACGACCACCCACAAGACGCTGCGCGGCCCGCGCGGTGGCCTCATCATGATGGGGAACGACTTCGAGAACCCCTTCGGCATCAAGACCGGCAAGGGGCAACTACGGATGGTGTCGTCGCTGCTCGACTCGGGCGTGTTTCCCGGCACGCAGGGCGGCCCCCTCGAACACGTGATCGCGGCCAAGGCGGTGGCGTTCCGGGAGGCGCTCTCGGACGCTTACCTGCACTACGCGCAACGCGTGCAGACCAATGCCACGGCCATGGCGGCGGCGTTGGTGGCGCGCGGCTACCAACTGATCTCGGGCGGTACGGACAATCACCTGATGCTGATCGACCTGCGCAACAAGGGCATCACGGGCAAGACGGCCGAGCAGACGCTGGCCAAGGCCGACATCACCATCAACAAAAACATGGTGCCGTTCGACGACCGCTCGCCGTTCGTCACCTCGGGCATGCGCGTGGGCACGGCGGCCATCACCACCCGGGGCTTGGGCGAGGCCGACATGGCGCGCGTGGTCGACCTGATCGACCGGGCGCTGCAACGGCACGACGATGAGTCCGCTCTGGCGGCGGTGCGCCGGGAGGTGAACAACTGGATGGGCGAGTACCCACTCTTCAACGCGTAGGGGTTTGGCTGACATCACACGCACCGAACCACGCCCGGCCGGGCGACCGATGGGCCCCGACCCGGAGCGCGAGATCGCCGAAGGGCGGGAGATGTCGTTCCTCGACCACCTCGAAGAGCTCCGCTGGCACCTGATCCGCTCGCTGATCGCCATCGGCGTCTTCACGCTGCTGGCCTTCGTGTCGAAGAGCATCGTGTTCGGCCAGATCATCCTCGGCCCGTCGCGCGTCGACTTCTGGACCTACCGGATGCTCTGCCGCCTGGGCGAGGCCGTCGGCTCGAACGTGCTCTGCATCGAGGAGTTGCCCTTCGTCATCCAGAGCCGCACCATGTCGGGGCAGTTCACTATGCACCTGGCGGCGTCGTTCGTGATCGGGCTGGTGCTGACCTTCCCTTACGCCTTTTGGGAGATCTGGCGCTTCGTCAAGCCGGGGCTGTACGACCAGGAGCGGCAAGCCTCGACCGGGGCGGTGTTCTGGGTGTCGTTGCTGTTCGTGGCGGGCGTGCTGTTTGGTTACTTCGGCGTCGCGCCGCTGTCGGTCAACTTCCTGGCGAACTACCAAGTGGACCCGGCCATCGTCAACGAGTTCGACATCCGTTCGTACGTCTCGACGCTGCTCATGATCGTGATGGCCTGCGCGCTGATGTTCCAGTTGCCCGCCGTGATCTTCGTGCTCTCGAAGGCCGGGCTGGTCACGCCCCTCACGCTGCGCTTCTACCGCCGCCACGCCGCCGTGGTCATCCTGGTGCTGTCGGCCATCATCACCCCGCCCGACGTGGTGAGTCAGATGCTGATCTCCGCGCCCATCTTCCTGCTCTACGAGGTGGGCATCTGGATTTCGGGCGTCGTGCTGCGGAACAAGGTCAAAAATCAGGTGGACGCCTTGCAAGTGCGCGACTAGCCGGAGGCGTAGGCGACAGTTCTCTCGTCGTAGGCGTTATCTCCCCTTCGATTCATTTTATTAAATTGGGGAAAGCTGGTCGCCCACATTTTCTCGCAGAGTCACGCCGAGTGGTGCGCAGAGGGCCGCAGATGCTACCTCGCGCTTTAGAATGTTGCCGCGCATACGATAAAAGACGTCATCGAGAATACCGACAAGATTTTTTAGCACTTGCATACGGCATAGCCTTCTATCTGCTCTCAAGCGCCATTTAACCGCCCTCTGACGCCACCATGCCCCGCCCGATCCGGCTCTCCGTCGACCGCCCCTGCGGCGAGAACTACCACACCTTCGACAAAAACGCGTGGGGTGGCTACTGCCGCAGTTGCCAAAAGGAAATTGTCGACTTCACCGCCATGAGCGACCGGGAGCTGTATGCCTACTTCAAGGACCGCCCGGGGCAAGCCTGCGGACGCTTCCGCGCCGAACAGTTGGGTGCCGTCGCTCCGCCCGTCGTACGCCGCCGTGCCTGGTGGCGACCGGCGGCGTTGCTGAGCCTGCTGCCACTCTCGCTGCCCGTGGCCGCCGTCGCGCAGTCGGTCGCGCGGACCGAGGCCACGGGTAGATCAGCATCACATGAAGAGCCCCAGCCGACCCTCGAACCGTCCGACACGGCCACCTTTACGGGGCGGATCACGGACGGGCGACACCCCATCGGAGGGGCACGCGTTAACGCCGCCGCGCCCGGCGTGACGTGCCTCACTGATGCCGACGGCTACTTTCGGTTGGTTGTGCCGCCGGGCGTTCCTCCGACGATCAGGGTCTCGTCGCTAGGTTATCTCGACGCGGTGCGCACCGTCGAACGGACGGGTCCGGTTGACCTGGGAAGCATCTCAATGTCCCCGGCGATCCAAGTCGAAGTAGAGCCTTACAGAGCGGATGTCCACGTTACCGGTGGGTACACAATCGCCGATACCACGCGGCGCTGGTGGTTGCCGGGCGGTGCCGTGGATCGCATCAAGAAACAGCTTCGGTAGCGCGTCGCGTCAGGGCACGAACGCGCGGTGGGCGGAGCGCGTACTTCTTGCATGACTCGTTTCGAAAACCTACAACAGGCGTTCACGCAGATGAACGTGCAGAAGAGCCAGTACCGCGTCAACTGCCTCAACATGGCCGTGCAGGTGGTGCGCACCTACCAGCTCTACCTCGGCGTCACGGCCGACCGCCTGCGCCTCTACCCACCCTCGCACAAGATCGAGAAGGGCGAGATCCCCAACGTGCCTACCGAGCGCGCGCTCGAACTGCGCAAAGACGCCTACTACCACCTCGGCTTGGGGCTGGTGCTGACGCCGCCCCGGCAACTGCTGCCGCAAAACGTGCTCACCTACCGGCTGATGTTCAAGCACCTCGGCCCGATGGTGCGCGTGAAGTGCGGCCCCGACTGCGAGAGCTACGAGATTCCCACCGCCGGCCCCGCGCAGGCCGAAGTGCTCGACAAGCTCTGCACCGAGCTCTACCGCCTGGCCGACGACCACCTGCGGGAGTCGTTCGACGACTTCGTGCAGCAGCGGCAGAAGAACCGCCCCATCGGCTTCCGGACGGACGAGGAGTAACCCGCGAGACTTATCGACTCCTCACGTCTTCGACCCTGCTAAGGCTCGAAGACGGCGATTTTGAGCCTTGACAGGGTTCGGCTTTTGAACAGCCTAGCACACACCGTAGACCTCGGAGCTCAGGGCATCGCTTCGACCGGACGGCTGTTGGTCAGCAGGGCCTCGCTGGGGCGGAAGTCGATCTGCCCGGCCAGGTCCTGGTTGATCCATATCTCTGCCTCCGCACCGGACTCCGGCGTCACCGCCTCCGGCGCGGCACCTTCCAGCAGCCGGCGCACCACCCCGACGATCCGCTCATGACGCGCGGCCGGCGGGCGGGCGATCCCCAGCACGGCGCAAGACAGCAGCCGCACGTCGTTCGTGATGACCGGGCGACGCAGGTGTTGCCGCACGTAGTCGCGGGTCGCCGTATCGCTCCAGTCTTTCAGGTGGTCGTGGCCCGACAGGTAGATCAGGTCGAAGTTGTCCCCTCCCGCCGCGAACTGCGTTTCCCACTCGGTCAGGGTGCCCGCCGAGGCGTACATCGGCCGCAGTCCCGCCTCGGCAAAGAGGGTGTCGAGGTGCGGGCGGCGCTGCCGCTCGGTCGTGGAGCCGTCGGACAAGACCAGCACCGATTTCAAGTCGGGATAGTATCGTGCCAGGGTGTCGAGCGTACGGCGCAACGGCAACTCCTCCCGGACGTGCACGGCGCGGTCGGCGGGCAGGTCGTACGATCCGTGCACGTCCCAGCAGACCACCGGCGGACCCGCTTCGCGGTAGTAGGGCACCACCAGGTGTCGCACGGCGGCGTCGCCCGCCACCGCCAGCACGTC
>JBARYS010000345.1:0-3590 GCA_049648155.1 Catalinimonas sp.
CCTTGTAGAGATCGGCCAGTTCGGCCACCTGCCGCTTGTCGACGTCGATCGAAAAGCCCTCACCACCGATGCGAAACTTGATCTCCACGTCGCGGTCCATCGTGCCGGCCGTTTCGAGCAGCACCTCCGAGAGCGGGTATTTGTAGTACTCGTACCGCTTCAGCGTGCGCTTCTTGCTGACCGCGCTCGTGCCGTCTACGTGCACCAGCGCCTGGTTCGTGAAGCAGTACTCGTCCTGCTTCGACTTGATGAGGAAAAAGATCTTCTCGCCGTCCTCGTGGAAAACGTAGTCGTCGGCCTCGACCTTATCAAAGTCGGAGGCGGGGATGATCTTGCCGATGTCGCTGAGGCCCAGCGCGTCGGAAGCAATCTTTCCGAACATATGGGGATGGGGTTTGGTGAAGAAAGAGAACCTGGGCGTTGACGCGGGGCGACCTTGGGCTCGTCGGCCTCGGGCACGAACGCTTGCAGCAGCACCCGCCGTCGCGCTCCGGGTGGTCGAACACGCCGCAGCGGCACGGGGCGGCCGTTGAGTTGCGGCCCGTGGGAGCAAACGGCGGGCGCGGCGGGGCAGGAGCTACACCCTGGCGGCGGGCTCCACCTCGGGAGCTTCCTCGGCGTAGTCGACCTCCCAAGTGTGGTCGGGCAGCAGGGTGGCCTGCGCCACGAACCGGCGGAAGGGGAAGCGACGCCCCCACTCGTCAGGGGCGACCATCGAGAGGAAGTCGGTGCCGTCATTACGCTCGTAAAGGTAATAGGTGTGGCCGATGAGCGGCTCGAAGCTCATGCTCGACAGGTAGATGCGCTCCGACACCTCGACACGCTCCTTGAGGGCTTTGGCCTGCCGGGCGAGCGTCTGCATCTGCTCCCAGAGCTGTTGGTACTGGCGGTCGGTCTGCTGGTGCATGGCCGACACGGCGCGCCCCTTGATTTTGCCCTTGTCTTCGGGGCGTATCACGGCTCCTCCCACCGAGTGGGCGTAGGGCAGCAGGCCGGGGTTTTCGGCCATCAGGTCGGGGTCGAAGGGCAGGTCGTCGTCAGGCGTCGTCGTCATTATCGGTAGTTTGTGCGTCGTAGAGGGCGGCATACACCGTGCCGTGGGGAATGTCCCAGACGGCCAGCACGCTCTGGTGTTCCAACAACAAATCGGGGCGTTGGGTTATCGCCTCAAAGCGCGCCCGCCCGAGCGAGACGATCCAATCTTTCACGTCCATGAACGCCTCGTCGTCGTCGGTGCCCGCCACGTCGCGCATCAGTCGGCGCAACTCGGGCAGGTCGGCGCGGGCGCGTACGTCCCAGAAAATCTCTTCGAAGCTTTCGAGCGCGGGCTCCGTCAGCAGGCGCAGGGCGCGCCCCAGGCGGCGGCTGTGGTCGTGGGCGTCGGTGGCGTCGGCGCGCGTGGCGTCGATGATTTCCCAAAAGCGGGCTTCGGTCATGGTGCGGTTCGGCGGTTACTCTCTCGAAGGGGAGTACGGCGTCCCGGCGCGGGTGTTCGGCCGCGTGGGGGGGGCGGAAGCGGGCAAACCGCCGAAAATCATACGCCCCACACATGGGGCGGGAATCTGCGGCGAGCGGGGGGGCGCACCGAGGCTCCGCCCACCAAACGAGCGAGCGGGGCGGCCGCCAAGCCCCTAGAAACGAACGGGTTGCGCAGGAGTCGGCCAGCGGAGGCCCCGCCCCGCCCTGGACCTTACACCCGCCCTCGAAGCACCGCCCGGGAACTTCACTACATTAGAATCTACCCGCCACCGCACCGGTGGGCAGGTGCTCGAATTTATAAGTAAAAAACGGTGGCCAATGCCTCAGGACGCGCCCGCCGCTAGGACTTCCACCATAACCCTCCGTAGTTGATGGTCAAAACCGTTGCCCCGCTCGACGTCGACATTACCGACCTCCGCCGCCTGACCGCCTTCGTGATGAACCGCTACGGCGTGGACTTCACCAACTACGCGACCTCGTCGCTGCGGCGGCGCATCCTGCGCATTTTGGAGCTGGAGCGCCTTCCCTCGGTCGACGCGCTGCTGCACAAGCTGGAGTCGCCCGACTACCTGCACCACTTCGTCTCGGAGGTGACCGTCAACGTGACTGAGATGTTCCGCGACCCCTCGTTCTGGCGGGTGCTGCGCGACAAGGTGATTCCCACCATCATGCTGAACCACGACAAGATCAGCGTCTGGCACGCGGGCTGCTCATCGGGCGAGGAGGTGTTCTCGATGGCCGTCATGCTGCGCGAAATGGGCCTGCTCGACCGCGCCAAGATTGTGGCCACCGACCTCGACCGGTCCATCCTGCAACGGGCGCGGCAGGGGCGCTACACGGCCAAAAACATGGATCTGAACGAGAAGAACTACATCCGCTTCCAGGGGGCGAGCGCGCTGAAGGACTACTACACCGTGCGCGATGGCTTCGCTCACTTCGACCCGACGTTGGTGCAGAACGTCTCGTTCCGCGAGCAGGACTTGGTGCGGGGGGCGGCCTTCTCGAAGTTCGACCTGGTGCTGTGCCGCAACGTGATGATCTACTTCAACCAGTCGCTGCAAAACCGCGTGCTCACACTGCTCCACGAGAGCCTGTTCAAGTACGGCTACCTGGCCATCGGCTCGAAGGAGTCGCTGATTTGGTGCGAGATCAGCAGCAAATTTCTGGTGGCCGACAACGAGGAGAAGGTTTACAAAAAGGTGAAGGAGTAAGCGATGCGCCCCGCCCCACCTTACCCCGAATACCGGGCCGTCGTGATCGGCGGCTCGGCGGGCAGCTTCCAGGTCATCACGCGGCTGCTGGCCGGCCTGCCTAAAGACTTCCCCCTGCCCGTGATCATGAGCCTGCACCGCCTTAAGCACGTGCGCCACGGCTTCGTGGAGGCGCTCTCGCTGAAGAGCAACCTGCCCGTGCGCGAGCCCGAAGACAAGGAGGGCATCAAGCGGGGGATTGCCTACCTGGCCCCCTCGAATTACCACCTCTGCGTCGAACTGGGCAACTCCTTCTCGCTCTCGACCGAGGAGATGGTCAACAACTCGCGCCCCGCCATCGACATCACGCTCGGCACGGCCGCCTACGTCTACAAGCAGCGGCTGGTGGGCATTTTGCTGTCGGGGGCCAACCGCGACGGCGCGCTGGGCATGAAGCGGATCAACGACTACGGCGGGCTGACCATCGTGCAGGACCCCACCGAGTGCGTGATCGACACTATGCCCACGGCCGCCCTGAACATCACCGAGATCGACCACGTCTGGTCGGTCGCCCAGATCCTGAAGTCCCTGCAATCGCTGGCAAGGGGCGCGACCGTCTCCACACGAGTGCCCTGAGTACGAACGATAACCTACAACCCGAAAAACGCTCAAGATCATGAACAACCGCTGGAAATCTGCGCTCAGCGTGGCCTCGCTGCTGGCCTTTGCCGCCGGGGTGATCGCCACCGTGCTCCTTTTGGTTGAACTGCCCAACTGGGTGCCCGACGCGGCGTACGTCGGCCGGACGCAGTGGACCGTCGGCCTGACGCTGGTGGCCGCGCTGGGCGCGCTGCTGGTGGCCTTTGCTTCCCGCCGCACCGACGCGCAGGTGGTCTACGTGGAGCGCCGCGCCGACGACAC
>JBARYS010000346.1:0-6358 GCA_049648155.1 Catalinimonas sp.
AAGCAGGCCAGGTCGAGAGTGGAGCCACCGCCGCGCATCACCGCCACGGCGTCGAAACACCCCGCGCGCGCCGTGACCGCGTCGAGGGCGGCCGACACGCTTACGGGAGCCTCGCGACCCTGCATCAGCGCCGGAAAGAGCGTCTGGCGAAAGGCATAGCCCCCCGGGTGGGTGCTCAGCAGCGTACGGAAATCGTGGTAGCCCTCGGCCGTGGCCGACGAGACCACCGCCAAGCGCTGGGGCACCTCGGCCAGCGAGCGGGCGCGGTTCAGTTCGGTCCACCCCTCCCGGCGCAGGCGGGCAAAGGTCTCGTGCCGCCGCCGGGCCGCGTCGCCGAGCGTGAACTCGGGGTTGACGTCGCGCACGTCGAGCGACAGCCCCCAGCGTGGATGAAAGCGCACCCCGGCCCGGAGCATCACCTGTTGACCCGACTGCAACTCGCTGCCCGTGGTCTTAGCGAAGCGCTCGCGCACGCGGGTGTAGTTGTTCTGCCACAGGCAGCCGCGCAGGTGCGCGCCGTCGTCGCGCAGGTCGAGGTAGCAGTGACCACTGGCCGCGTTCACCTTCAGCGAACTGATCTCGGCCGTCACCCAGAGGTCGTCGGGAAACTCCTGGTAGACCGCCTCCTGAATCTGTTCGGCCAGTTCGGCCAGCGTCAGCGGGGTCGGTTCAGCGTCTTGGTGTAGCCACATCGGGCGCAAAGGTACCTCCCCTCCGCCCGGCAAATCTGTGTTCGGCGTACGCCCGCTGGGGTAGCGCGCCTTGTCGGGGATGCTGGGTGCGGGCGGCGATCCGCCGTCTTCCACGGGACAATCGGCGGCGTCGGTTTCGATATCGATGGCGATGGCGAGGTGACGCCGAAAGTATCTCCCCTCGCTTCGGAGAAGTGCGCACGCGCGGTTACTCCCACATGGGGTAGACCTCCAGCCGCACCTGCCGGCCGAAGAAGAGGCGCGTGGACGCTTCGAACGAAGGGGTGTAGTCCGAGACGTAGAAGTGCTTTTCGCCCTCGCCCGCCGTGCGCAGCAGCCCGCGAGCGGCCAATTGGTCGTGTACGGCGGCGGCCACAATCTCGGAGCTGTCGATGACCGACACCACCCGGGGCGGCTCCTGCGCGGCGTAGTAGTCGACTACCTCCTCCTTGATAAGTGGGAAGTGCGTGCAGCCCAGCAGCAGGGCCGTGACGCCGTCGAGTTGCTTATTGTTCAGGTACTCGCTGATCACGTAGCGGCTGAGCTTGTTCCGCAAGAAGCCCTCCTCGATCATCGGCACCAGCAGCGGGGTGGCGAGCGACTTCAGCGTGATGCTCAGGCCAAGGGCTTGAATCTTTTTGCGATAGACGCCGGAGTGTACCGTGCGCCGCGTGCCGATCAGGCCGATGGTCCGTCCCGCGTGGTGTTCGGCCACGTGGGCCACCGCCGGGTCGATCACGTTCACCACCAGCGCGCGCTGCCCCACGTACTCGCGCACCAGTTCGTAGGCCGACGCCGACGCCGAGTTGCAGGCAATCAGGATTACTTTTGCACCCCGGCCGAGCATCCAGTCGCAAATTTTGACGGAATACGCTTGGATGGCCGCCGTCGACTTGTCGCCGTACGGCAGGTGCGCCGTATCGCCGAAGTAGAGCAGGTGTTCGTGCGGCAGGCGGCGGGCAACGGCGTGGGCAACCGTCAGCCCCCCCACTCCGCTGTCGAACACCCCAATGGGAGCATCGGGCAGAAGATCATTCATCAGGGTACAGCTTACGCACCCGCCCCGGTGGAGGTTCGTCGGTAGCAGTGTACGGAGACGAGTGGCGACTTTCAATCAACAGGATGCAAATCATCCGGTTCGAAGCACGGTTACTGCTTGTCTTTCAACACTTTACGGTGATAAGTGCCAAAACATCTTACGGAGAACGCCGGTTTGAGGGAGATAAGGCGCACGTATTCATGATTAAGTCCTAACGTTGCCCTTCAAACCTATGACACACGAGATTCCTGAAGAGCAGCTACGCCTAATTGCGGAGATGGACCGGAAGATCGGTGAGTTCATGCAGAAGCGCGCCGAGGTCGTCAACCGCATCATCTACGCCACGGCTGGACTGAAAGCGGGCGATACGGTCAGAATATACGACGAGCAGCGCACGTTTCAGGGCACCGGCGTGGTGGTGCAGCCGCTCTTTCTGAAGCGCCAGGGGTTAGTGACCTACCGCGTTCGGGGCGAAGACGGCGAAGTGTTCACCAACGAGTCGTTGATCCTCGAACCCGCCGAAGACAAAAACTAGAACGAAGTAGCTTCCTGCTGAAGGGCATCGCGGTGCGCGGCGACCTCCCGGCGGGTGCGTTCGTTCAGCGCCAGCAGCCGGTTGATCTTGTCCTGAATCACGGTGAAGGGCACCCCCTCTAGGTCAGTACTCTCCAGGTCGGCGGTAATCTTTTTGAACGCTTCCACTTGCAGCGTGCCGAACGCCGACTTGAGCTTATGCACGTTGAAACGGTACTTCTCGCGGTCGTGGTGTCGCGCGGCCAGTCGCAGTTGCTCGTCGAACGTCTCCATTTGTTTGAGAAACATCTCCAGCGCTTGTTGCAGAAACTCGTCGCTGTTGCCCGACAGAGAGCGTAGATAACTGAGGTCGACGGTTGAGACGCTCGCCTCTGGTTGGGCCGTAGGGTCTTTCGCCCCCTCTTCGGCGGCCATCGGTGCGTAGCGGGCGATGACGGCGAACAACTCGTCGGGCACAAAGGGCTTACCCACAAACTGCTCGATGCCTAGTTCCTTAGCCTGCCAGGTGGCGGTGGGCGTACCAAACGAGGCCGTCATCGCCACCACCGGCAGGTTTTGTACCTGCGGGTCGGGGTGCGCACGGAGGCGGCGCGTGGTCTCCCAGCCGTCGATGCCGGGCAAGTGGATGTCCATCAGCACCATGTCGTAGCGCTCCTTCTCTACCTTTCCGAGCGCCGCGTAGCCGTCTTCGACCACGTCGGCCGTGACGCCCCACTTCTCCAAGAAGCGTCCGGCCACCATTCGGTTGAAGGCGTTGTCTTCGACCACCAACAAGCGGACGGACTTGATCTGTTGAGCGGCGTCCTCCTTGATCTCGACCGGTGTGGGCGCTTCGCCGAGCGGAAAGAAAAGGTCGAACGAAAATTCGGAGCCGACGCCGGGCTCACTTTCGAGGCGGATGTGTCCCCCTTGCAGTTCGACCAGTTGCTTGCAGATGGCCAGCCCCAGCCCCGTGCCACCGTACTTCCGGCTCGTATCGGCACCTGCTTGTTGGTAGCTTTCGAACACGGCCGCCTGCCGCTCGGCGGGGATACCGATTCCCGTGTCACTGACCCGGAAGCGCAGGCGCACGCCGCCGTCGGTACGGTGCAACTGCTCGACCGCCAGCGTGACGCCCCCCCGCTCGGTGAACTTCACGGCGTTGTTGACTAGATTCAGCAGCACCTGATTGAGCCGCAGCGAGTCGCCCAGCAAGTAGGGCGGGATGGCCTCGTCGTAGTGCAGTTGCAGCGTCAGGTCCTTCTCTTCGGCGCGCCGCCGCATGGCGTTGTGCAGCTCACCGACCAGCTCGTTGAGCGCGAACGATTCGGCCTCCACCCAGATGTTTCCCGAAGCGATCTTGTTGAAGTCGAGGATGTCGTTGATGAGGCCCAGCAGGCTGTCGGACGAGTACTTAACGGCGTTGAGGTACTCCATCTGCGTTGGGGTCAGCGGCTCTTCGAGCAGCAGGTGCGTCATGCCCACCACGGTGTTGAGCGGCGTGCGCAACTCGTGTACCACCATCGAGACGAACTCCTCGCGCGTGCGGATCATCGCCGCTGCGGCCCGTTGCGCCTCTTCGCGGTGCGCCTCCTGCCGCTTCTGTGCCGATAAGTCCCGGAAGATGGTCAGGCAGACGTGCTCCCCGGCGTGTGGGTAGAGCGTGGTGGTCACCATCAGGTCGAGGACGCGCCCGTCGGCGGTGATGCCCTTGGTCTCGCCCTCGGTGGGTCGGCCATCGGTGGCGGCCAGCAGCGAGGCGTCTTGCACCAGTTCCCCCACGCGGCGGTGCGTCAGCGCGCCGGGGGCGGCCAGCATGCGTTGTAGTGCCGCGTTGGCATACAAAACCCGGCCGTAGTTGTGCAGTGCCGCGCCGTCGGAGATAGCTTCCAGCAGGGCGTAGTAGTTCGTGTCGGCCGGGGTCGACGGGTGGTGCTCGGCGCGGTGACGCAGCAGGCTATCGGCCACGCCGGTCGTCCACCCCGCCACCCAGTCGGCGACCGGAGGGGCCCCGGACGGCCCCTCCGGCGCGTCGTCGAACCAGACCATAACCCCCGCCAGATCGGTAGCGCCACGCACGGGCTGTGCCCAGAGGCGGCTCCAGCCGTAGGCCGCGAACAGCGGCGGCGCGGCGGCCCTCTTCACGAACGCGCGGGGCCGACCACTCCCCGCCACGGCATCGGCCACGCCGTCGGCAATGATTTGCCCTTCGAGCTGTTGGAGCACAACCGCAGGCGACGACACGCCCGCTACCCGCCAGCGGCCGGACGACGGCACGAGCCAGAGAGCGTGGTCCATTTGCAGGTGGCGCGATACCACGCGCAGGTGCGCACCTACCGCCTCCTGAAACGTAGTCCACTTCGTCTCCCGGAGCTTTTTCAGGTCGCGCAGGGCTCGGTAGCCCTGGTCTTGCGGCTTCCGGCCGTCGGTCGGCAACTTCTCCGCGCGGTGCCCTGGGGGAGCGTGGCGTACGTGCACCTCCAGATCCTTACTGGAAAGCAGTTGCACTTGTGCCAGGTAAGCACGGGACGGAGTGGCGTGGGGGGCGTAGTCGAAGCTCACGGTGCCCCCTTGCGGGTCTGCGCCGGCTACTTCCAAGAAGCGCCGCAAAACACGGAACGGCAGGTGCGTAAGCACGGAGTGCCCCACCCGGCCGGCCATTGCCTCCGCCAGCGTGTCCGGAGCGTGGCGCGTAAGTTCACGCAGCACGCCGTGCGGCGTGAGGACGCAAGAGAACACGGGCGCACTAAGATCAGGCATCACTTCCACGCGACGCACGTTGCGGTATGAGGGTTGGGGGACCGGCTGCGACATCACGACATTTTCCGTAAAAAGGGGGAAGAAAGCGTCCGGCATTGTGCAACGGGTTGACATCCACCGTAAAAGAAGTCTACTTTGAGGCGTTGCTCCATGTACGTGGGGGATGATCGTTCGGACTTTCCGGATGCTTCCTGTAAGAAAAAGACGGAGTTGACTACGACTCAAAGACAAATATATAAATAACATTACTAATACTTGTAATTATTTTTGTCTTTTTCCCTTCAGATCGCTTGACGGAGGGCTGATTATTACTGTTGTACTCGTACGTTTCAAGTCAAAATCACACGCGGACGCCCTAATTATTTTCCCACAGGTTATACACAATGACATTGTTGATATCGGCCGAGCGGCTGCACAAGAGTTTCGACGAACGGCCCCTCGTGGCGGGGGTGAGCCTCGCCCTATCGACCGGCGAGAAGGCCGCGCTGGTTGGTCCGAACGGCACGGGCAAGTCGACGTTGCTGCGCGTGCTGGCCGGGCAAATTCCGCCCGACGACGGGCAGGTGACGCTCTCGCAGGGCACCCGTGTGGCGATGCTCCACCAGAACCCCCACTTCGACGACCGGGCCTCGGTGCTCGACAACGCGCTGGCCGTAGCCACACCTGCCGCCGCCGCCCTGCGCGCCTACGAGGCCTCGCTGCGGCCCGGCGTCCGGCCCGAACAGATGCAGGCCGCCCTGGAGGGCATGGACCAGCAGGCGGCGTGGGATTTTGAGGCGCGCGTGCGGCAGACGCTCGACCAGCTCGGTTTGCCCGACATCCACCAGACCGTCGAGAAGCTCTCGGGCGGGCAGCGCAAGCGCCTCGACTTGGCACGGGTGCTGCTGTCGGACGCCGACCTGCTGATCCTAGACGAGCCGACCAACCACCTGGACCTCGTCACCGTGGAGTGGCTCGAAGAGACGCTGGCGGCCCACTCGGGCGCACTGCTGCTGGTCACGCACGATCGTTACTTCCTGGACCGCGTCACGCGGGTGATTTGGGAGTTGAACGGCGGGCAGCTTCACCGCTACGCGGGCAACTATGCCTACTTTTTGGAGAAAAAATCCGAGCGGGCCACCCAACAAGCCGCCGAGACCGGCCGCGCCCGCAACCTGCTGCGCAAAGAGCTGGAGTGGATGCGCCGCCAGCCTAAGGCGCGCGGCACCAAGTCGCAGGCGCGCATCGATGCTTTCTACACATTGCAGGACAAGGCTAAGGGGCCCGCTGCGGAGGAGTCGCTCAACCTGCAGACGCAGATGGCACGGCAGGGCAAAAAGGTGCTGGAGGCGCACAACCTCACGAAGGCTTACGG
>JBARYS010000347.1:0-2975 GCA_049648155.1 Catalinimonas sp.
GCTTAAGGGCTGCCCCGGGGCCAGCGCCGTCCAACGCTCCTCAATCGTGGCCAGCGTGCCCGTCAGGTCGGCCGACGCCAGCCGCACGGCAATGCTACTGCTGTTTCTCCCCAGCCGGTAGCTGAGAGGCGCGATGGGCCGGCGCAGCGACTCGTAGTGAAAGTCGCGGATCACGCCGATCACTTCCAGCGTCTCGGTCGCACCGGTTTTGAAGTCGACGATGTTGGAGACGCGCTCGCCCACGGGGTTTTCGAAGCCGAACGCGCGTACCGCCGCCTCGTTCAGCAGGATGCCCGACGAGTCGGCGGGCAGCGGTTGGCCGGTGGCGTCCAGGGCAAAGTCGCGCCCGGCGACGATCTCCATGCCCATCGTACGGACATAGTCGGCGTCGCCCCGCCAGTGTTGCAGCGTAACGGCGGCCTCCTGCGAGTGTTGACCGTAGGGAAACAGCGGACTTTCGCTGCGGTTGGCGGGGCCCGGCAGGAAGCCCGAGACAGTCGCGTGCGTCACTCCCGCCAGCCGGGTGATCTGCTCCTTAAACGTGCCGACCTGCCCGCCCAGCGCGTACGCTTCGTCGATCACCAGTACGCGCTCTTTCTCGAAGCCCAGGTGGTGCTTCTGTACGTACCGCATCTGCTGCCCGACGATGAACGTGCCGATGATGAGGGCAATCGACGTGGCAAATTGAAACACCACCAGGCCGCGTCGCAGCGCCCCGCCCCGCCCGCTCTCCGTGACCTGCCCCTTCAGCACTCGCGCCGGACGGTAGGCCGACAAAACCAGGGCGGGGTAGCCGCCCGCCAGCAGCCCCACCACGACCACACCCAACACCACGACGGGCACCAGCCACGTGAGCGTGGGGCCGGTGAGCGTGAGCGACTTGTCCGTAAAGTTGTTGTAGTAGGGCAGCACGCTCTGCACCACCAGGAGGGCCAGTAGAAACGCCCCCGCACTTAGCAAAGTCGACTCGGTCAGGAACTGCCCTATCAGTTGCGAGCGTACCGAGCCGATGGCCTTCCGGACCCCCACCTCGCGGGCACGGGTAGCCGCACGGGCCGTCGCTAGGTTCGTAAAGTTGACGCACGCCATCAGCAGGATAAACAGTGCCACCGCCGTGAAGAGCCACACCCGCCCTGCGCTGCCGTTCGCCTCGATTTCGGCCTCCCGCCCGGAGTGAAGGTGGATGTCGGTGACCGGGTGCAGCACGTAGTCTACGCGGTTGCCGGACGCCTCAAACTCCTCCAGATCATTACCCCCCAATACCTGTTGTGCCTGCGGGTAGACGTGCTCCAAGACGATCTCCTGTAGGTGCGCGTACACCTCGTCGGTCGTGGCCCCGGGCACGAGGCGCACGTACGTGTGGAAGTTGTGACTGATCCAAGACCCCTGCTGCGCCTCGGACGTGGAAGCCATTGACATCAAGACATTGAACCGGAAGTGTGTATTGCCGGGCAGGTCCGGCATCACGCCCGTCACCTGGTAAGCATCTTCGCCGTCCAGCACCACTGACCGGCCGAGCGCCGGAGCCGTACCGAAGAGTTGCCGTGCCGTGGTGGCGTTCAGCACCAAGGTGTTCGGTTCGCGCAGCGCCGTGCGCGGGTCGCCCGCTTCCAACGACAAACCGAACAGGTCGAAGAAGGTGCTGTCGGCAAAGGCCATCCGGTCGATCCGTACGCTCTCGGTCTGCCCCTCGGGCTTCACGAAGTAGGTGCCCTCTAGGCGCAGCCGGGCGGCCACCTCTACCCGCGCGTCATTTTCGGCCAAGTAAGGGCCCACAGGGTCGGAGGTCACGGCGAGCTTCATCGAGCGCCCCCCGAACGTGATGTCGCTCTCGACGCGGTAGAGGCGCTCGGCGTGGGCGAAATGGCGGTCGTAGCTCCACTCGTGCACCACGTAGAGCACGATCAGCAGGCAGGCCGCCACGCCGCCGGTCAGGCCCAGCACGTTGATGAGCGCGTACCCCCGTTGTTTCCGGAGGTTCCGCCAGGCGATCAGCAGGTAGCTTGTAAACAAGAGAGTTGGACGTTGGATGATTCAGAAATCAGCTTACTCCAGCTCTCTTTCAAACCGCTTGCCACCGCACCAAGGGGCATACAGGTCTTGCTGCGGGAAAGGAAGCGTTCGTTTTCGAACGCCTCCCTGTTCGTTTTCGGACGCTCAGCGGGCCGCCCGCTCGGATTGCAGATCGTTATAGTACGCCATCAGTTGTACGGCGTCCTCGTGCCGTCGCAGCCGCAAGCCGTGGTGGCGGGCGTAGCCTTCGACCTTAGTATGGAGGTCGGCGAAGAAGTAACGGGCGGCCCGGCGCGAACGGGGCAACCGCACCGGGCAGTCCCGCGCGTCGAGGGTGTAGAGTTCCGGGCTGACCACGGTGCGTCCGTGCGTACGGAGGGCATCAGAGCGGGGGCGTGTGGGCTTTTGCAGCAGGCGGCGGTGCACCAGAACCGGACGAGCGCCGTCGTAAACGAGCTCCATGAACACCAGGCGCTCGCCGAGGTGGCCGGGGTTGAACGTGCGCACGAAGGTGCGCACACTTTCGGGCGATTCGTACACCCTGAAACCGGAGAGCACCGTCGGGTCGTACGTCCGCACCCCGTCGGCAGTACGGACCTCTACGCGGCGCGTCTTCAGATCGTAGCGCAGGTGCGTGACCGCAACCGCCTCCCCCATGGTGGGCAAGAGCACGCCCGCTTGCCAGCGCGGCGTGAGGTAAGTGTGGTCCGAAGCGGCGAAGTGCCAGCTCGTATTGGGTGCACCCGGTTCGGCGGCGTCTCGCTGCGCCCACACGGGGGTCGTCAGCAACCAGCAACAGAGGCCGGCTAGGGTATAGCGTAAAAAAAACATGGTGGTGGGTTCAACACAGTAGACTCCCTGCATTTACGCGAACAATACTCCGGGAGATACTACTGTACTGAACTATTACGCACTTCTGTTTAAATCTGTCTTTAAAAGAGGACAACGCCGTAAAGCGTACT
>JBARYS010000348.1:0-7050 GCA_049648155.1 Catalinimonas sp.
CTGCCGTCTGGTCGCTGCATCCGTCCGGCGAATTCGGTCATGACCTCGCTGGGGTTGACCAGCATCACACGGACATTGTGCGGTCGTAGTTCGTTGCGCCAGCTCTCGGTCATGCCGCGCAGGGCGAACTTGGTGGCGACGTAGGGCGAGGCGTTGGGTGAGCCGCGCAGGGCCGCCGTCGAGGCAATGTTGACGATGTTGCCGTGATCTTGCTTCACGAAGATTTTGGCCGCCTCGCGGGCGCATAGGGCCGCCCCCAGCACGTTGACGGCGAACACGTCGCGGAAGGGCTGCGCTTCGAGTTGCAGCAGGGGCGCGCCGTAGCCGTAGCCCGCATTGTTGACCAGCACGTTGAGGCCGCCGAGTGCTTCGTAAGCCTCGCGTACCATCCGCGTCACGTCCTCCTCGTTGCTGACGTCGGCCCGGATGGCCGCCACGCCTAGGGCTGCGGCGGTGGCGTCGAGCGTCGCTTGGTTTCTGCCGGCGATCACGACTTGCGCCCCGGCCGCCACGAGTTGTTGGGCCACGGCCGCGCCGATACCGGAGTTGCCGCCCGTCACGAGCACTTTGGCTTCTGCTAGATTCATAGGTAGTTGGTGTTGATGACGGGGTTGCCTACGTACGCGGCGCCGTTTAGGGTCTGGGTGGTCCGGGCGGTGCTTACTGCTCGGCGGCGGCTTCGGTCAGCAGCGTAGGCGCACGCTCCACCACCCGCTCCAGCCCCGAGAGGTCCTTACCGCCCGCCGTGGCGTAGAACTTCTGGCCGCCGCCGCCGCCCTTGATCTCGCGTGCCAACTCGCGCACCAGCTTGCCGGCGTCGTAGCCACGTGCGGCCACCAGCTCGTCGGAGATCACAACCGTCAGTTGCGGCTTGCCTCCTACCTCGGCGGCCAGCACCATGAAAAGGTCCGCGATCTGCTTCCGCAGCTCAAAGGCGATCTGTTTGGCGGCGTCGGCGTCGGGCAGCGTGACGCGTTCGGCAATTAGCGCCACCCCGCCGATGCGCCGCACCCGCTCAGCGAGTTGCTTTTGCAGCCGCCGTACCTCTTGCTTGCCGATCTCTTCCAGCTCCCGGCGAGCGGCGTCGCGCTCGTCCAGCACGCTTTGCAGCGCCTTCTCCGGGTCGCGGGGGTTACGCAGGGCTTGCTTCAGCGTTTCGAGCTGGTCAAGCTGATCGTTCACGTAGGCTTCGGCGCGGTCGGCGGTGTAGGCCTCGATGCGCCGTACGCCCGCCGCCACCGAGCTCTCCGCCACGATCTTCAGCAGGCCGATCTGACCGGTGGCCGGCACGTGCGTCCCCCCGCAAAGCTCCACAGAGTAGGCCGGGTCGAAGCCAATCACTCGCACGAAGTCGCCGTACTTCTCGCCAAACAGCGCGGTTGCTCCCATCTGCTTTGCCTCCGCGATGGGCACGTGCCGGCGCTCGTCGAGCGGGATGTTCTCACGGATCTTCTGGTTGGTGAGCCGTTCGATCTCGCGCCGCTCCTCGTCGGTCAGCTTGGCGAAGTGCGAGAAGTCGAAGCGCAGGTAGTCGGGGCGCACCAGCGATCCCTTTTGCTGCACGTGGTCGCCCAGCACGCGGCGCAGGGCGGCGTGCAGCAGGTGCGTAGCGGTGTGGTTGTTCGAGGTCTGCGCGCGGCGGGCGAAAGGCACCACGGCCCGTAGCTCGGCGGCGGGGTCGGCGGGCAGTTGGTCGAGCACGTGGACGGTCAGGTCGTTCTCTTTTACCGTGTCGAGCACACGCACTCGTTGCCCCCCAGCGGTTTCGAGGTAGCCCTGGTCACCCACCTGCCCGCCGCTCTCAGCGTAGAAGGGCGTCTGGTCCAGCACCGCCTGGTACTGCTTCTTTCCCTTCGCTTCGACTTCGCGGTAGCGCAGCAGCCGGGCGCGGGCGTCCAAATGGTCGTAACCGATAAACTCGCTCTCGTCCTCGTCGTGCACCACGACCCAGTCGCCCCGCTCCACGGCGGCATCCTGCCGGGAGCGCTGCTTTTGCACCGCCAGCGCACGCTGGAAGCCCGCCTCGTCGACCTGCAGCCCCCGCTCGCGGGCGATGAGCGCCGTCAGGTCGAACGGAAAACCGAAGGTGTCGTAAAGCTCAAACGCCGTCTCCCCGTCGATGGTGGTAGCTCCCTGGGTTACTGTCTCCAGGCGGCGGAGGCCGGTTTCGAGGGTCCGCAAAAAGGCCGCCTCTTCCTCACGCACCACGCGGGCCACAAAAGACTCCTGCGCCTTCAGCTCCGGAAACACGTCGGCGAACTGGTCGGCCAGCACGGGCACCATCTGATGCAGGAAAGGCTCCTTCAAGTTCAGGAACGTGTAGGCGTAGCGCACAGCGCGGCGCAGGATGCGGCGGATCACGTAGCCTGCTCTTTGGTTAGAGGGCAATTGGCCGTCGGCAATGGTAAAAGCCACCGCCCGGATGTGGTCGGCCAGCACGCGCAGCGCCACGTCGGTCTCGGCGCGGTCGCCGTAAGTCACGCCCGCCGCCCGCCCCACGAACTCGATCAGGGGCTGAAAGACGTCGGTATCGTAGGTCGACTTTTTCCCCTGCACGGCCATGCAGAGCCGCTCGAAGCCCATGCCGGTGTCTACGTGGCGCTCGGGCAGCGGGGCCAGCGAGCCGTCGGCACGGCGGTCGAACTGGATAAAGACGTTGTTCCATATCTCGATGACCTCCGGGTGGTCCTGGTTCACCAAATCGCGGCCGGGTGTCTGGGCGCGCTCCTCATCGCTGCGCAGGTCGATGTGTATCTCCGAGCAAGGGCCGCATGGTCCCACCTCGCCCATCTCCCAGAAGTTGTCCTTCTTGTTGCCGTACAGGATGCGCTCGTCGGGCAGAAATTCGCCCCACAGCTTGCGCGCTTCGTCGTCGGCAGGCAAACCGTCGGCTGCGTCGCCCTCGAACACGGTGGCATACAGGCGGTCCTTCGGCAGGTGATAGCGCTCAGTGAGCAACTCCCACGACCAGCGCAGCGACTCGGTTTTGAAGTAGTCGCCGAACGACCAGTTACCCAGCATCTCAAACATGGTGTGGTGGTAGGTATCGTGGCCCACCTCTTCCAGGTCGTTGTGCTTGCCCGACACGCGCAGACATTTCTGAGTGTCGGCCACGCGGCGGTGCTTAGGTTGTCTGTTACCCAGAAAATAGTCTTTGAACGGGTTCATCCCCGCGTTGGTGAACATCAAAGTCGGGTCGTTCTTTACGACCAACGGCGCAGACGCCACGATTTGATGCTCTTTTTCCGCAAAAAAGTCCAGGAATTGCTGTCGAATATCGGCGGCGCGCATAACAGTGTTCGAGTTTGTTGAATACCCTACAACCGTTCCGGAAGTAGGATAATGTTGGGTATATTGCCCCCGTAGTTCACTCTAAATGAGTGATTTGCAAGGTATAATTACGTAAGCTTTCCGCTCGGTAAGCGACAAAATTAGGACAATCACGGCACCGGACCCGCGATGGCAAAGATTCGATACTACTACGACACCCAGACTTGCAAGTATGAGCGCGTGCGCACCTCTCGCACCGATGTGCTCATCAACGGCCTGGGCTTTCTGATCCTGGCGGGGGTGGTCGGAACGCTGATCGCCTTCTCGTACGGAACCATCTTCGGGTCGCCGACCGAGGCGATGCTGCGTAAGGAAAACGAAGAGTTGGTTTTCTATTACGAGACGCTACACGGCCGCATGGACGCTACCGAAGAGATGCTAGTCTCCTTGCAAGAGCGCGACGACAAGATCTACCGTACCATCTTCGAGGCCGACCCGATTCCGGCGTCGGTGCGGCGGGCCGGTGTAGGGGGCGTGCAGCGCTACCGTGATCTGTTGGACCGCAACCTGACGCGCGAGGAGCTAATCGTGTCGGCCACCGCCCGGCTCGACCAGTTGAAGAAAGAGATGTACGTGCAGACTAAGTCGTACGATGAGCTGGCCGACCGCGTCCGCAATAAAAAGGAGATGCTGGAAGCCATCCCCGCCATCCGCCCCCTGCAAAACAACAACCGCGTCGGCTCCGGCTTCGGCAAGCGCATCGACCCGGTTTACAAAACGATCAAGATGCACGGCGGCGTGGACTTCGCCGCCCCCACGGGCACTAAAATTTACGCGACCGGCGACGGCGTAGTGAAAAAAGCCCGCTACAATGGTGGCTATGGCAAGTGCGTAGAGCTTGACCACGGCTTCGGCTATAAGTCACTCTACGGCCACATGAGCAAGATCATGGTGAAGCCCGGGCAGCGTGTGAAGCGCGGCGACGTGATCGGCCTGGTGGGGAGCACCGGCAAATCGACCGGCCCGCACCTACACTACGAGATCCTCAAGAACAACACCCGCATCAATCCGATCCACTTCTTCTACGGCGATCTCACGCCCGGCGAGTATCAAGAGATGCTGAAAGCTTCCAGCCAGCACAACCAGTCGTTCGACTGATCCCCTGCCAGGACGCTCGGTAGACGGGAAGTCCGAAGTGCGTTCTTAACGCAACACCCTCAGCAACGTCTCGTACTTTAACTCCGTCTCTTGCCACTCCTTCGAGGGGGCCGAGTCCGTTGTAAGTCCCGCGCCCGCGTACAGGGTCGCCACGTGCCGGCCGTCCGGGTGCGCGCGGAGTTGCAGGCAGCGCAGGTTGACGAACAGCCGCGACGCGCTCTCCACGTTCACCGGTCCCAGGTAACCGCTGTAGAAAGAGCGGTCGTAGCCTTCGTGCCACCCGATGAACCGCTGGGCAACTTCTTTCGGCTGACCGCACACCGCCGACGTGGGGTGCAGCAGCCTGAGCATCGTAGTGCCGAGCTCACCGAAATTCGTCGAGCGCATATCGACCGTAAAGTCCGTACGCAGGTGGAACAGGTTGCCCGCCCGTACCGTGCGCGGCCCGACCTCTTCGAACTCCCTCAGGCGAATGCGCTTGAAGCAGTCTACCACGTAGCGGCTCACCAGCGCCTGTTCTTCGATCTCCTTCTGCCCCCAGCGCACTTCGGCTTCGGTCTCGCCGGGCCGCGCGGGCTGAGTGCCGGCCAGCGACATCGTTTTAAATCGCGCACCTGCGACCGAGACCAACAGTTCGGGCGTTGCTCCCACCCAGATGCCCTCGCCGGGCAGGTAGAAGAGCGACACGAAGGCGGTCGGATACGTGTCGCAAAGGCGCTGAAATATTTCCACCGGCGTGGTGTCGGCAGATAGGTTGACCGTCTTGGTCCGCGAGAGGACGACCTTTTGGAACGCGCCCCCACGAATGGCTTTCACCGCCGCCCGGACACCCGCCTGGTAGTGCTCCGGTCCGTGCGTGGGAATCAACCGGTCGGTACACATCGGGGGCCACGGCGAGGCGTCGGCGCGCGTTTTCACCCGGTGCAGCTCTTCCGTAAAGTTTTGTACGGCGGCCCCTGCCGACAACGACCGTACGACCCCGCCCTCACTTTTGAAGTGGAGGTCAGCCCGAATCAGACGCGCCGATTTGCCTTCAAACGGAGCCACGGCGAACCCGGCAGGCCAGCTTTCGAGGTCGGGACTCCCCACCAGCGGCTCGCCCGCCAGGTCGGCAATCAGGTGCTGCGTCTGCTCCTGGGGATACCGCCAGGCGGCCACGGGCAGGCCGAGTGCGGCGGCGGTGTTCCAAAGGTGGTCGAAGTCGACGGCGTGGACGGCAACGGTGGGGCGGCGTACGATCATAGACGGCAGTCGCAGGGTTACCCAACTCTAACATTCAAAATTTTCTGAAAGTTACATCTTATCGATGATCGCTACCGTCAGTCGGCTGATGCAGACCAACCGCTCACGCTCGTCGACAACATGAGTCTCCCAGATGTGCGTGGAGCGCCCCCGGTGCAACGCCCGAGTGGTGCCGGTCACCCAACCGGTGCGTACGCCCCGCACGTGGTTGGCGTTGATCTCCAACCCGACGGCGGCTTGCTTCTGCGTGTCGATCAACAGGGCTGCCCCGACGCTACCGAGCGTTTCGGCCAAGGCCACCGATGCGCCCCCGTGCAGCAGCCCGAACGGCGTGTGCGTCTTCTCGTCGACCGGCATCCGCGCCCGGATAAAGTCGCCACCCAATTCCGTGAACTCAATGCCGATACGCTCCAGAAGGGTGTTGGGAACGAGTCGCCGTAAATCGTCGATGGTGATATGTGCGGGAAACATACCGGCAAGATACGTACGGACCTACCTTTGTCGCGTCCGGAACCCATACACTCTTACGAAGCACCTTATCTTGAAGAAGGAAATTTACCTGATCCGTCACGGACAGACCGACTACAACCTGCGGGGCGTGGTGCAAGGCAGCGGCATCGACGCCGACCTGAACGAGACCGGCCGCACGCAGGCGCAACGATTCTGGGAGGCTTACGGCGACGTGCCGTTTGACAAGGTGTACACCTCGAAGCTGAAGCGTTCGATCCAGAGCGTGCGGCGGTTTATCGACAAGGGCTTGCCTTGGGAAGCGCACGAGGGTCTCAACGAAATCAGTTGGGGGCACCGTGAAGGGCAGATAATCACGCCCGAAGAGCACAAGTATTACTACCAAGTGCTCGACGCCTGGACGCAGGGGCAGACCGACCTGCGCATCGACGGCGGCGAAAGCCCGCAGGATGTAGCCGACCGTCAACGGCCGGTGCTCGATCTGATCTTGTCGCGCCCCGACGAGCGTAAGGTCCTCGTCTGTATGCACGGTCGGGCCATGCGCGTGCTGCTCTGCCTGATGCTCAACTACGAGATCAAGTGCATGGACCAATTCGAACACCACAACCTGGGGCTGTACAAGCTGATTTACACCGGCACAATGTTCACCGTGGAGCGCCACAACGACATCGCGCACCTCGAAATGCCAAAATCTTTCGGGTGACGGATGCGTAGTCAAACATCAGGTACCGCCCGAGCTATTCACGACCAACAAACGCTATCCTGCTATGCCCGCACTGCAAACCGACGAACGGACCATCATCATCTATCACCATCCCGACGAGGCGCAGGTGATCCCAAAAATTCTACCCTATGCCCGTACGCTCAGCGACCACGTGCGTGAGGTCGACGTGCGCAAAGAGAGTGTATCGG
>JBARYS010000349.1:0-17905 GCA_049648155.1 Catalinimonas sp.
GCCTACGTGCACCGCAGCCGCCTCCGGCTGATCGATGCTTAGCTAAAAAGTCTCAAAGGCGCGTTCGGCTGCTTCGAGTGCCGCCTCGTAACGCCGCCGGA
This sequence comes from Catalinimonas sp., assembly GCA_049648155.1. Taxonomy (GTDB): domain Bacteria; phylum Bacteroidota; class Bacteroidia; order Cytophagales; family Flexibacteraceae; genus JBARYS01. The sequence continues at coordinate 102 of JBARYS010000349.1, forward strand.
ACGCCTCCCGCTCGGGATAAAGCTCCCCATAACGCTCGAAGCTTGAGGCCGCAAAGCTGGTCAGCCCCCGCTCCAGGGCCTTCAGGATGTACGCCTCGCGTAAGGTACGGTCGTAAGGAGCCAGCGCCAGCGACGTCCGTAGCCGTTCGTAACCCTCTTCTCCCCTGCCCTGCGCTTGGTCTAGGTCCGCCAGGGCGACGATGATCTCAGCCGTCAGCGGCCGCCGGGCGTAGGCCGCTTCCCAGGCCCGCCGGGTGGCCACCGTGTCGCCGTTCTCGTAGGAGATCCGCCCTTCGAAGTACGCCCGCCAACCGCTGCCCTCGGGTAGCGAGTCGACCACGGCTCGCAGGGCGTCGAAGTTGCCGCGCTGCGCCTGCACACGCCCCCAGGCGGTCAGGGCGTCGTGCCGCACAACCACCGGCAGGTCGGCGGGTGGGTTCGTCAGGGCATCGGCAACGGTCGCGGCCGCGTCGGGTTGGTCCTCGTCGAGAAAGTACGCCGCCAGCCGCGCCCCGCCCCAGTAGCGGAAGGTCGGCGTGAGGCTCCGCCAGAGGGCAATGCGTTGCCCCGTCGTCAGGTCGGGGTGCGCCGTGAGCGCCACCGCACGGAAGGGCTCCGCGAGCCGGTACAACGTATCTGGCGCGCTCCCTAAGGCCCGCAGGCTCTGGGCGGCCATCGTACGCACCTCTTCCCGGTCGCTGTCGAGCAGGCCGATCCAGAGGCGGCGAGCCACGTCCGTGCGCCGGGCGTCCGTCAGTGCAATCGCCATCGGCACCCGGGCGTCTTTACCACTCGCAATTGCCTCTTCAAACCAGTTGGCCGCCGTGCGGGGAGCCCCCAAGCGCAGAAACCAGAGGCCCAGCGTGCGCGCGTAGGCCCCGCCGAGTGCGGAGGTCAGTTGCTGGGCGCGAATCATCTCGGGCAGGGCGCGGTCGGCATGGCCGGCGGCGTAGCGCAGGGCCGCTTGGGCGAAGAGCAGATCGGCGGCATAAGGCTCGTTGCGGGGGTGCGACTGGTAGCGACCCAGCGGGGCCAGCCAGCTTGTGTCTCCCGTCCCGGCGGCGGCCAGCGCCCAATTGTAGACGTAGACGAAGCCCACGTTGTCGATCACGCTGTCCTTTGGAGCCTCTTCCAGCACGTCGTCCGGCACGGTCAGATCGCCACCCGCCGCCCGTACGGCCGCCACGTTCGCCAGAAAAGCGCGCGTGTCGTAGCGGTCCACCTCGTCGGCCGTCTCCACCTCCCCGATCAGGCGCTGCCGGGCGAAGAAGGCCAGCAGGTTGGTGGCCGCCACCGCCCTACTCTCCTCGCGTCCGCCGCGTGCCTGTGCCGCCTGTAGGAAGTAATAAGTTGAATCCAGAATGCCCGTTCCGTAGTAGAGCATTGCCAGGTTGTTGGCCACCGGTGCACTCTCCGGAAAGGCTTCGTTGGCGGCTTGCAGCGTGAAGAGCGCGTCGAAAAAGCGCGAGCGGCGTTGGTAAGTTTCACTCAGCCCAACCCAGGCCTCTTCGGTAGGAACCTTCCCCAAGGCGGCTTCGAAGTAGGAGGTCGCCTCGGCGCGTTCGTCGGCCGTGCGTGCTAAGGTCGCCAGCGCGTAATTCACCCGGTGGTTTTGACCCTCCTGCGCGCGCGCTTGCTCGTAATACTGCTCGGCCACCAGCACGTCGCCCTGCCGCCGGAACGCGTCGGCCGTGCCGATGGTCAGCCCCGCGCGCGCCTGGTAGTAAGGAAAGAGGCGGGCGTTGAGCACCACGGCGAAAACGGCCAGCACCGCGAAGAGGTGGACGCCCAAGTAGGGCACGCGCAGTGGCTCGAACACCACACGGTGCACCGGGAGCCCCTGCCGCAGGGCCGGCCCGAAGTTGAGCAGCACGTAGAAAAAGAAGAAGATGCCCCAAGCGGCAAAGGCGAGCAGAATCATGTCCTCGAACGCCTCCAGCATCGGGTCGTTGTCCGTAGCTCGGTAGTAGGCGACGGCTCCCCACGCCGCCAGCGCCAGGGCAGCGTACGTCCACGCCCCGGCGGGCCGGAAGCTCATCAGCCGGCGGTACAGGGGCTCCTTGAGCGCGAAGTTCCACAGCCCGATGACCGTCGCGGCGGCCAGCAGCAAAAAAGCATCCGGGTAGAGAAGGTCCCAGTCGATACGGCTGCGGGCGCGGAGGTAGCTTAGCACCACGTTGAGCACGTAGACCGCAGTCAGCACCGTGAAATGCAACAGCGGCTTGCCCGGCCCGAAACGGCCCGCCCGGGTGGTCAGCACGAGCAGCCCGACGGGCAGATCCACGGCGACGAGCGCGACGAAAAGCAGCGCGAGCAGCAGCGGCACCACGTTGCCGAAGTTAGCGAGCGCGAAGAGCGGATAGGGAGCCGTAGCGCCCAGCGCAAGAGCCGCCAACACGCCTCCACCAGCCACGAGCATCACGAGGAGCCGCCACCAGAGGGGCCGGCGGGTCGCGAACGCGTAGAGGTAGTAGCTCGCCCCGCCCAGCACCGCGATGGCCCCGATCAGTGCCTCCGTGCCGGAGGTTCCGAACACGCCGAGCAGCTCCAGTTTGGCCGTTGCCAGGTAAGCCAGCACCACCGCGACGGTTCCGAAGTAGCCCCAACTCGGCCAGAGGGTCGCCACCGTCAGCAGCACCAGCAGTGCGGCCCAGACGGCCACGACCGCCGCCGCTCCCCACCACGGCATCAACTGCAGGTCGGCCGGCACTTGCCGCTGCGTGACGAGGTACGTCTCCGCCTCCTGCGGCAGCGTCCCGAGCGGGTGCTCCCAGGCGTCGGTCACAACCGGGGCGTGGTCGAGCGTGGTCTGCACCTCCCACCGCACGGCCCCCCTATCCTCCCACAGCGTCTGAACGGCGTACCAGCCCAGCGCGGCCAACACCGCCGCCAGCAGAATCATCAGGGGCGCGCGGTCGGGCGTGGGCCACCAGCGCCAAAACAGCAGCGGGGTGGACGTACGTCGGGAAGCGGAGAGGCGCGGTTCGCGTGCCAAGTATCAGGTGAAAGAGGTGAATAAATAATGGAGCTGTCCTCAGAAAATCACGGGCCGTTCGTCGGGCAGCAGTTGGCGGAGGTACGCGCCGATGGTTTGTTCCAACCCTAGGTAAAGCGCGTCGCAGATCAGCGCGTGCCCAATTGAGACCTCGTCCAGTTGCGGCAGGTGCTTTTTCAGGTAACGCAGGTTGATCAGGTCCAAGTCGTGGCCGGCGTTCAGACCCAAGCCCAGGGCGTTCGCCCGTTGCGCGGCCTCTTTATATGGTGCGACGGCGGCCGGCCGGTCGGTGGCAAACTGCGCCGCGTAAGGTTCGGTGTAGAGTTCAACCCGGTCGGCACCCACGGCGGCGGCTCCCTCGATCATCGCGACGTCGGGGTCGACGAAGATCGACGTGCGCACGCCCCACGCCTTGAGTTGGCCGATCACGTCGCGCAACAGGTCGGCGTCGCGCACGGTGTCCCAGCCCGCGTTCGAGGTGAGCGCGTCGGGCGCGTCGGGCACCAGCGTGGCCTGTGTGGGGCGCACCCGCTCCACCAACTCCAGGTAGCGCGCGTTGGGGCGGCCCTCGACGTTGAACTCGGTGGCAATGACCTCCTTCAGGTCTAGCACGTCCTGGTAGCGGATGTGGCGCTCGTCGGGTCGTGGGTGTACGGTGATACCGTCCGCGCCGAACCGCTCACAGTCTTGCGCTACGCGCACCAGGTCGGGGTTGTTGCCACCGCGGGCGTTGCGCAGGGTTGCCAGCTTGTTGATGTTGACGCTGAGTTTCGTCATGCCTCGGTAATTTTAGCGCCAAAGTTATCAAAAGCCCCACCCCCCTATGTCTCTTAAGAGTCAGATTCAGAACGACATAAAGTCGGCCATGCGCGCCAAAGACCAAGTACGCCTCCGGACCTTACGCGCCATCAAATCGATGATCTTGCTGGAAGAGACCAAAGAGGGTGGCAGCAAGGAGCTCTCCGACCAAGATGAGGTGCGGCTGCTGACCAAAGCGGCAAAGCAGCGCCGCGAGTCGGCTGATATCTACCGCACACAAGAGCGTGTCGACCTCGCCGAGACCGAAGAGGCCGAACTGACGGTGATCGAAGAGTATCTCCCCAAGCAACTCTCCGAGGCGGAGCTACGCGGGCGGATCGAAGCCATTGCTGCGGGCGTCGGTGCCGCCGGACCGGCCGACATGGGCAAGGTGATGGGCGTGGCCTCGCGCGAGTTGGCCGGACAAGCCGAGGGCAAGACCATCGCGGCGGTGACACGAGAGGTACTCAGCGCTCGTTAAGCGGCCGGTGGTCATACTCGACATCTTGCTGCTGGTGCCGATGGCCTGGGGGGCGCTGCGCGGCTTCCGGGCGGGTTTGGTCGTCGAGGTCGTCAGCACCGTCGGGCTGATCGTGGCGCTGGTGGCGGCGCTGGCCTTCATGGACGCCGGGGCCGACTGGCTGCGCACCACTTTTCCCCAGGTCCCTTCCCTGCCGCCGTTCGCGGCGTTCGCCGTCATCTTCCTGCTGGTCTTCTGGGGCATTGGTCAACTGGCGCTCGTCGTACGCCGCACGCTGCACCTGACGGCCCTTGGCACCCTTGACCGGTTCGGGGGGGCGGCCCTGGGCGTGGTGAAGAGCGCCGTTGCCCTTTCGCTGCTGCTCTGGGCGTTAGGCGCGGTGGGCGTGAGCATACCGACCGATTACACCGTGGGCACAGTGGTCTACCCTCGGCTCGTTACGTTGGGAACGACGGTAGCCGACACCGTGGCGGTGGTGTTCCCCGCCGTGCGTAGCTGGATCGAAGAGATGCTCACCGCGCCGCGCCCCTGAGCGCCCGGTCGCTGCCGAACTTTCGGTTATTTTGCGCGTTGTCAGCCTACCTACCCCCTCCCCGATGCAATTTCAGCCTAAACAAGAGCAAAACTTCCGGTACCTCGACGAGGGCGAGGGCGATGTGTTGCTGCTGCTGCACGGACTGTTCGGCGCGCTGAGCAACTGGGACCACGTGGTGCGCACCTTCGCACCGACCCACCGCGTGATGATCCCCGTGATGCCTATCTACGACATGCCCGTGCGCGAGGCCGGCATCCAGGGTTTGGCCGACTTTATCGAGGCCTTCGTAGCCCACAAGCAGCTCCGTGACGTGACGCTACTTGGCAACTCGCTGGGGGGGCACGTGGGGCTGGTTTATACCTTGCGCAACCCCGACAACGTACGACGGCTGGTGCTGACGGGCAGCTCCGGGCTGTTCGAGAACGCCATGGGCGGCTCTTACCCTAAGCGGGGCAGCTATGCCTTCGTAAAGGAGCGCGTGGGTTACACTTTTTATGATCCCAACACGGCGACCGACGAGCTGGTCGACGAGGTGTTCGAAATTACCAAGAGCATCCCCAAGTGCCTGCGCATGGTTGCTTTTGCCCGCTCGGCGCAGCGCCACAACATGGCCGAGGAGCTACACCATATTAAAGTGCCGACCCTGCTGGTGTGGGGCCTGAACGACACGATCACGCCGCCCATCGTCGCCCACGAGTTCAAACGCCTGATCCCGCATTCGGAGCTTTGGTTCATCGACGAGTGCGGCCATGCCCCCATGATGGAGCACCCCGAGCGCTTCAACGATATCCTCGGCAACTTTCTAGAAGTACCCGTCGCCGTATGACCGCCGAAAACCTCATCAACCCGCTGATTCCCGCCCTGAAGTCGACCGACCCGGTGCGGCGGGCCTTGGCGTGGATGGAAGAGTTCTCCCTGCGTCAACTGCCTGTGATCGACCAGCGGCACTTCGTGGGCATGGCAACCGACACCGACCTGGTGGACACTAACGACCCCGAGGCGCTGCTCGGCACGCTGGTACTGGGCGGACAGTACGCTCACGTGCAGTACAGACAACACTTTTACGAGGTACTGCGGCTGGCCATCGACCACGGTACGCACGCCGTGGCGGTGCTCGACGAGGACGGCTTTTACGCCGGATTGATCACCGTTAAGGACACGATCACGGCCTTTGCCCGGAGCTACGCCGTGCAGACGCGCGGCGGCATTTTGGTGATGGCGCTCGACGAGCGCGATTACTCTCTCTCCGAGATCAGCCGCCTAGTGGAGTCGAACAACGCCAAAATTCTCAGTGCCTTCGTCGGTGAGGAAGAGGTCTACCCCCGGCGGTTACGCCTCACACTCAAGATCAATCAGACGGACCTGAGCCACGTGGCGGCCACCTTCGAGCGCTTTGGCTATCAGATCACGGCACAGTTTTCCGAAGCCGAAGTGCAGGAGACCGAGAAAGAGCGCCTCGACATCCTCCTGCGCTACCTCGACATCTGAGTAACACCCACGCTCGACGCAGCGGGCAAGGTCTGAAGGACAATGCCTCAGGAACCTCTCCCCTCCGGCTTCGTAAGAAATGCACATGGTACTCCCACGCTCATGAGAATCGCCGTGCACGGCCGCACCATCCGCAGCGGCGCCGTACCGGGCGTTCAACTGATCTTCAACAAACTTGGTAGCTACGAGGTCGACTTGCTGCTGAGCGAAGCTTTTAAAGAGGAGTTGGACGGAGCCCGGGTAGAGGCCGGGGCACACCGGACCTTTGCCGGTAGCGATGATTTGGCGGCGGACGTCGTGCTCAGCATCGGTGGCGACGGCACGCTGCTGGAGACCGTCGCGCTCGTCGGTGCTAAGCAAATCCCGATCATGGGCGTCAACATCGGGCGGCTGGGTTTTTTAGCGGCCATCTCGCACGAGCAGGTCGACGAGGCACTGGCGCAGATTATGGAAGGGTATTACGAGTACGACCGGCGGACGCTCGTAAGGTTGGAGTCCAACCAGCCGCTGTTCGGGGGGCTGAACTTCGGGCTAAATGAGTTCACGATTCTGAAGCGAGATACCTCGTCGATGATTACCGTGCACACGTACATCAACGGCGAGTACCTCAACTCTTACTGGGCCGACGGCCTGATCGTGGCCACCCCGACGGGGTCTACCGGATATTCACTAAGTTGCGGAGGCCCTCTGGTATTACCTGAATCAGAAAATTTTATAATTTCACCCGTTAGCCCGCACCACCTAAACGTTCGACCCATGGTCGTTTCCGACACCAGCGTGATCTCGTTCGAGATCGAAGGGCGCAATCGGAATTTTCTGGTCTCTCTCGACTCCCGTTCAGAAACCGTTGACGCCGATATTCAACTGGCCGTACGCAAAGAAGATTTTCATGTCAAGTTGATTCGCTTGAACGGCCACAATTTTTTGCGCACCTTGCGCAGTAAAATGAACTGGGGTTATGACTTTCGGAACTGAGCCATTCCGCAAGCACAGTACTAGTACTACTTAAACAAGGAAAACGTCTCGAAACATGAACAGATTTACCCTCACGCTCTTACTGCTGAGCCTTTTTGCGGTCGACTTCGACGCCTTCGCCCAGCGTAGGCGCACCAACACCCGGCGCGCCAGCCAGCGCATCTCCTCGTTCACCTCTCGCGGGCGTTTCGCTGCCATCAAGCAGTACACCACCGTAGGCGTCAGCGTGGGCGGCAACAACTACTTCGGCGACATCGTGCCCTCTACTTCGGTCGCCAGCACCGACCTAGACTTTACACGTCCCAGCTTTGGCCTCTGGATTGCCCGCCGCGTTCACCCGAACATCGAGCTGAGGGGTAATTTTATGTGGGCCCGCCTCCGTGGCGACGATTATGGATCTCAAGACCCCGATGCCGGTGACAACAGTGAGGTAGGGCGCTACATCCGGAACCTGCACTTCCGCAACGATGTGAAGGAGTTGGGCTTTTCGGTGGCCTTCGACCTGTTGGGCAACAACTCTACTTACATTCGCCGCCCGCCCTTTACGCCGTACGCACACGTTGGCCTGGCCGGCTTTCTGCACAACCCCCGCGCAAGGGCTCCCGAGGCTCTCGGCGGCGAGTGGGAGGCGCTACAGCCGCTTAATACCGAAGGCCCCAGCAACGAATACTCCCTCTTGCAGGTAGCCATTCCGGCCGGCATCGGATTCCGCTACTCCTTGACCAACAACCTCGACATTGCTCTGGAGATCGGCTATCGCTTCACTTTCACTGATTACCTGGACGATGTTGCGTCGGATTACCCCGACGCGTCGACCGTGGCTAATATGGACGGACTGGCGCAGGCCATGTCGTTCCGCTCGGCCGAAGCCAATGCCGCCGTGAGTGGGGAGTCGCGTAACCTGAGCAGCATTCTCTCACAGCGCGGGTTGGTCGTCCGCTCGAATGATCCAAACTTCAGAAACGGCGCGGGTGCTGATTACGTCGCTACTTCACTCAACGCTACCAGCGGTCATGGTCCCGGCTCAGTACGCGGCAACGACGATGGTCCCGACGCTTACATCGTGACGATGCTCAAGCTTCGCTACATCATCGCGGGCCAGATGCGCTCGCCCAAGTTCCGCTAATTCTTCGCTTGGGCACAAAATCTTTTGTGCCCAAGTTCGTTACTCCGGCATGATTTCAATAGGAAAAGCCCCGTTGCTCTTTCCTATTTTTTTTGCACTGCTGCCCACCTTGGCCAGTGCACAGAAAATAGAGATTGGCGGCGGCATCGGCGCGTTCGACTACCGTGGTGACCTGGCGCAGTTCTGGCGCGTGGAGAACGCGGGTGTGTCGGGGGAGGTCTTTTTTCGCTACAACCTCACGGCCACCACTGTGCTGCGCGGTAACCTGCAATACGGAAGGCTGCGGGCCGACGCCGCTAACCTGAACAACGCCTACCTGTCCGCACAGGCCGACTCATTGGCGCTGCGCTTCAGCGCGCCCGTGATAGAGTTGGCGGCGATGATCGAATACAACTTCTTCGACTTTCGCCACGAGAAATACCGCCGCTGGAGCCCCTACGTCACGGCGGGAGTGGCCGCGTTCTACTTTCAGCCCGGCCCCTCGCGCGAACGGGTGACCCCCAGCAGCTTTCAGCCCGCGCTGCCCTTTGGGGTGGGTGTCAAGTACGCCCTTACCCGCAATTGGAACCTCGGCGCGGAGTTTATCACGCGCAAGACGTTCACCGACCTGCTGGACGGCACCCGTGACCTGGACCCACTCACGGGCTTGCAACGGGGCAATCCCTACAACCGCGACTGGTACGCCTTTCTCGGCCTGACGGTGAGCTACACCTTCTACTCTGTGCCCTGCCCCTACTTCGACAACTAGCACGGCGCTGGGTGAGCAGCAGAAGCCAGACGGCCCGCCCGATTTCGTTAGCTTTGCGGACTGTACGAGCGCTTACTCGTGAGCATCCTCTTTATCTCTAGTTGTTTGAAGCGGCGTCATGGACTGGAAAGTGCTCATTGATCCGGCCAACCTCCCGAGGCACGTCGCCGTGATCATGGACGGAAACGGGCGCTGGGCCCGGCAGCGGGGCGCTGCCCGTGTGTTTGGGCATCGCAACGCCATCAAGGCAGTGCGCGACACCGTAGAGGGTTGTGCTGAGCTAGGGGTGAGTCACCTCACGCTCTACGCCTTCTCGACCGAAAACTGGGGGCGGCCCCAAGCTGAGGTTGACGCCCTGATGCACCTGTTGGTGAAAACCATCCGGGGGGAGTTGGACACGCTGCAAAAGAACCAAATTCGTCTTCTCACCATTGGTCATACCGCAGGGCTGCCGGAGCGTTGCCGCAAAGAACTGGCCGAGGCCATAGATCAGACCAAGGACAACGGGCAGATGGACTTGGTGCTGGCGCTGAATTACAGTGGACGCTGGGAGATTACCGAGGCCGTGCGAACCCTCGCCGCCCGTGTCGCGGCCGACGAACTCTCCGCCGACCGGATCGACGACCAGACGCTGCGCGGCGCGATGAATTCGTCGTTTCTACCCGATCCTGAATTGCTGATCCGTACCAGCGGCGAGCGGCGCATCAGCAATTTCCTCCTCTGGCAACTTGCTTACACCGAGATCTACGTTAGCAACGTGTTGTGGCCGGACTTCCGTAAAGAGCACCTCGCCGAGGCGCTCGTAGACTATCAGAAGCGGGAGCGGCGTTTTGGACTCGTATCTTCGTCTTTGGAATGATTCGTATGAAATATTTCTGCCTGCTGCTCCTGTTGCTTCCCCTCTCGGCTTTTGCGCAAGTGCGGTTCGACACCTCCCCGGTCGGCACCGCTCCTGCGGTCAGCTACGAAGCCCCCAAGGCTTACGAGATCGGGGGCATCACGGTCAGCGGTGTCAAGTTTCTCGACCACAATGCCCTTATTTCGATTACGGGCCTGAAGGTGGGCGACCGCATCAACGTGCCGGGCGACGAGATCAGCAACGGCATCAAGAAGCTGTGGGAGCAAGGCATCCTCGGCGACATCGAAGTTAACGTCACCAAGATTGAAGGCGACTACATCTTCCTCGACTTCGCCCTCAAAGAGCGGCCTCGGCTGTCACGCTTTTCCTTCAAAGGGGTGCGCAAGGGCGAGACCAACGACCTGCGTGACAAGGTCGACCTGATTCGCGGCCGGGTGGTGACCGACGCCCTCGTCAAGAACGCCCAGAACTCCATCCGCGCCTTCTACGTGGAGAAGGGCTTCTTGAACACGACCGTCAAGATTGTGCCCGAAGACGACACACTCCTTGGCAACAGCGTGGCGCTGCGCATCCAGGTAGACCGGGGCGAGAAGGTGAAGATTCAGGAGATCGACATCGTGGGCAACACCGTGTTCACCGACAAAAAGCTGCGCCGCAAACTGAAGAATACGAAGCGGAAGAACCGCTGGCGCTTTTACAAACCCTCCAAATTCACGCGCACCGGTTTTGAGGAAGATAAGGAGAAGCTGATCGCTTTCTACAACAGCCAAGGCTACCGGGATGCCTACGTGCTGAGCGACACAACCTACCCCTACGACGACGACGAGATCATGCTGCGCATGGAGCTGCAAGAGGGTGAGCAGTACTACTTCCGGAATGTGACCTGGACGGGTAACTACGTTTACGACGACGAGGTGCTGAGCCAGGTGCTGGGCATCGAGCGGGGCGACGTCTATAACCTGGAAACGCTGGAGAAGCGACTGAACTTCAACCCCAGTGGACTGGACGTCAGTGCCCTTTATCTGGACGAGGGTTACCTCTTTTTCAACGTGCAGCCGGTCGAGGTGCTGGTCGACGGTGACTCGATCGACATCGAGATGCGCATCAGCGAAGGGCCGCAGGCCGACATCAAGCGCGTCACGGTGTCGGGCAACACCAAGACGAGCGACCACGTGATCCTGCGTGAACTGCGCACGCTGCCCGGACAAAAGTTCAGCCGCTCGGCCCTGATCCGCTCACAGCGCGAGATCGCGCAGCTCGGTTACTTCGATCCCGAACAGATCGGCATCAACCCGGTGCCCAACCCCGAAGACGGCACGGTCGATATCAATTACACCGTGGTGGAGCGGCCCAGCGACCAAATCGAGCTTTCCGGCGGCTGGGGTGGCTTGTTTGGCTTCGTAGGTACGCTCGGGGTCACGTTCAACAACTTCTCGCTGCGCAACGCGGGCAAGCTGCGCAACTGGCGGCCTCTCCCCGCAGGCGACGGCCAGCGCCTCTCGCTACGTTTACAGGCCAACGGGCGGCAGTTTCAGACCTATTCGGCTTCGTTCATGGAGCCGTGGTTGGGCGGTCACAAGCCCAACGCATTCAGTGTCAACCTGAGCCACTCGGTGCAAAACATTCTGACGAACCAACTGGACCGTAGGAGCAGGGTCAGCGGGGCGCTGAACATCACCAGCTTGACGCTGGGAGTCGGCCGCCGCCTGCGTTTCCCGGACGATTACTTCTCGCTGAACAACTCACTGACGCTGCAACGCTACTATCTGTTTAACTACATAAACGGCAACTTCCTGAACGGCGTGGACGACGGCACCTACAACGGCATCGTCTTTAACACCACGCTGGCCCGTAACAGCATCGACAACCCCACCTTCCCCACGGCGGGCTCTTCGTTCTCGCTTTCGTTAGCACTGACCCCGCCCTATTCGGCGGTTCTTACTGATCCGAACAGCACCCGCGACGGCCAAGCGGTCGCAAACACGGCGGGCTTCGCCAACCGTTGGATCGAGTACCACAAGTGGATGTTCGACGCCTCGTGGTTCATTCCGCTGGCCAAGAAGCTCGTCATTAACAACCGCGCGCACTTTGGGTTCATCGGGAACTACACCAGGGGAACGCCCATCACGCCCTTCGAGCGCTTCAACATGGGTGGTGGCGGCATCTCGGGCTTCAACTTTCTGCTTGGCACCGAGCCCGTCGCGCTGCGAGGCTACACCGACCAGAGCGTCCGCCCCATCGACCCGGAAACGAAGCAGCCTTTCAACGGGGTGGCCTTCCACAAGTTTGTGTCTGAGATCCGATACGGCATCTCGACCAACCCGGCGGCCACCATCTTCGTGCTCGGCTTCCTGGAGGCCGGCAACAACTGGGGTGGCTACGACAAGTATAACCCGTTCGACCTGAAGCGTGCGGCCGGGGTGGGCGCGAGAATCTTCATGCCCGCTTTCGGTATGATCGGCATCGACTGGGGGTACGGCTTCGACCCGATTCCGGGCAACCCCAACGCTAACGGCAGCCAGTTCACCTTCACGATTGGTCAGCAGATTCGGTAGTACCCATGAAAAGATTGGCACTGTTCTTTCTACTGGTGGTTGCCCCCGCCGCGCAGGCACAGAAGTGGGGCTACTTCAACTCGGAGTTCGTACTCAGCAAGATGCCCGAGTACCAGCAGGCGCAGCAAGAGTTCGAGCAACTGTCGCAAGGCTGGGCGCAAGACATCGACGCGATGAAGAAAGAGGTCGAGCAGATGCGTGAAGCCTACCAAGCTGAAGAAATCCTTCTGACCGAAGAGATGAAGACAGAGCGCCTCGCCGCCATCACCGAGAAAGAGAAAGAGGTGCGCGAGGAGCAGAAGAAAATCTTTGGCTTCGACGGGCTGATGTTCCTGAAGCGCCAGGAATTGATCAAGCCGGTGCAAGACCAGGTCTTTGAGGCAGTGGAGAAAGTCTGCCGCACCAAGCGTATCCAGATGATGATCGATAAAGCCAGCGACGGCATGGCGCTGGTCTACACCGACCCCCGGCATGACTACACGGATTTTGTGTTGGAACAACTGGGATTAGGTAACCCGGACGACGTGATCGACAACGAACGATACCGTGAAAAGTAAACGTTTCACCTCCCACACCGTAACTTTACCACTATGAATTATAGACTGACCCTGATCTTGCTGGCGTGTCTGGGCATGACCCAGGTTGCCGCCGCGCAGGACGCTAAGAAATTCGGCTACACCAACGTCAATTACATCCTCAGCGTGATGCCCGAGAGCCGGCAGATTGAGTCTGAACTCAGTAGCTTCAGTAAGCAGCTTGAGAACCAACTACAGGCCAAAGCACGCGACTTCGAAGATCAAGTACGCCAGTATGAGCAAGGCCGCAGTACGATGACGGACGAGACGCGCCAGCAGCGAGAGCAGACGTTGCAGCGTCAGCAGCAAGAGATTCAAGAGTTTCAGCAGAGCGCCGAAGGCCAACTGCAAGAGCGCCAAGTGAAGCTGCTGCAGCCCGTCACGGAGAAGATATCGAAGGCTATCGAAGACGTGGCGCTGGAGAACGGTTACACTTACATCTTCAACTCCGACGCGGGTTTGGGTACTACACAGATTCTTCTGTATGCCCCCGAGCAAGATAACGTCACCGACATCGTCCTGAAAAAACTGGGCGTCGAGCCCCCCGCTAATGCTACCGGCGACCGCAGTCGCTAGCCGATAAGATTAATCCCTATGGTTACCCTGACCCGCTCTCTTTCGAGGGCGGGTTTCACTTTGTCCGACGAGCAACGATGATGATCCGGTCCGAGCGTTCGGCGTCGTAAGGGCCGAGGCGGTAGTCACCGAACACCCCCTCGACGCGCAGACCCGCACCTTGCATCAGCCGCTCGAAGTCGAGCAGATGTAACGCCCGTACACGCTCCTGGAAATCGTACGCCCGCCCCTCGTCCTCGAAGCGGATACGCTTGACGATCACGTCGTCCACCAGCTTGCGCTCCAACCGGAATACCACCCCCTGCATCTCTTTGGTCTCGACGGGCGTCAGCTCCCGCAGCACCTTCGGCGTGTTCATGAAGTCGACGATCAGCCGGCCGTTCGTCAGCAGCCCCTGCGCGGCGGCGTGCATCGCTTGCTCGTCGTCGGCGGGATCGTCGAAGTACCCAAAGCTGGTGAACAGGTTCAGTATGAAATGGAAGTAGTTGGGCTTCACCACGCGCCGCATGTCGTGGACCCGAAACTTGAGCCGCTCGTTGATGAACCAATTGGCTAAGGCGATGTTTGAGCGCGACAAATCTACTCCCATCACGTTGAAGCCGAGCTTGTTCAAGTAGATGGCGTGCCGCCCCTTCCCGCAGGCTAGGTCGAGCAAGCGATGCCCATAGGCCACGTCGAGGTACCGAACCAAGTGGTCGATGAAGCGCTGGGCTTCCTGATCGTCGCGATTCTGGTACAGCAGGTGGTAGTAAGGCGAGTCGAACCACTCGGTGTACCAGGTTTGCCGCCCGGGGCGGGGCAGCGGCGGAGTCTCAGACATTGAAAAGTGTTGGAGGGCAGGGAATCTAAGCAAAAAGCCACCCATGAAGGCAGCTTCTTGTGTTTGTCGGTACGTTCGGCAAAGATACGTCGGCAGCCGAACGGCACACCGACGTACGCTCAGTTCAGTTAGCTGATGATCAGCTTCTGTCCCGGCTTGATGGCGTTGCCGCGCAAGTTGTTGAGGCGCTTCAGTTGGTCGACCGTAAGATCGTAGCGGCGCGAGATGAGCCAGAGGCTGTCGCCCGGCTGCACGGTATGGTACGTCTTGCCGTTGGCATTCGTGACGGTGCTCTTCCGCGCCGCGACCTGAGAAACCCCGGCGCGGGAGGTATGGATGGCTAGGCGCTGGCCGACGTAAATCGTGTTGCCTCGGAGCCGGTTCCACTGCTTCAGGTCGCTGACCCGCACGCGGTACTGCTGCGCGATCTTTCCGAGCACTTCGCCCCGTTGCACGCGGTGGGTCACGCGCTGAGTCGAACGTTCGGAGACGGCCGCCACTTTTACTTCGTTGCCGGGCGTGCGGGCAATTGAATCGAGAATGGCCAAGCGGTTGACCCGGAACGAATCGGCCTTCTCGACGGGCAGACGCAAGGCGTACGCCTTGGAACGTTTCGGCAGAAGGTTATGGCGCAGCGCCGGGTTCAGCAGCATCAGTCGCTCGGGGTCGTCGTCAAGGTGCTGAGCCAAAAGCTTTAAGTCCACCTGATAGTTGCTTACCAGCACGGTGTCGTGCGCCAGCGGCATGAGTACGGAGTCGGCTTCGGGGAAGATATTGTGCTCGGCGGCGTAGTTCATGGCGTACATCACGGCCACAAACTGCGGCACGTACGATCGGGTCTCACGCGGCAGATAATTGTAAATTTCCCAGAAGGTCTGCTTGTGGCCCGAACGACGGATGGCGCGACGCACGTTGCCGGGGCCGCAATTGTAGGAGGCGAGCGCCAGGTACCAATCGCCGAACATATCGTGCAGCGACCGCAGGTATTCGCCGGCGGCGACCGTCGCCTTGTAGGGGTCTTGCCGCTCATCGACGTACCAATCCTGGTGCAGACGCATCATCCGGCCGGTGGCGGGCATGAACTGCCAGAGCCCCACGGCCCCCACCCGCGACCGCGCCTTAGGGTTCAGCCCCGACTCGACAATGGAGAGGTACTTGATCTCTTCAGGCATATTGTGCGCCTGCATGGTCTCTTCGAAGATCGGAAAGTAGAAGTCGCGGCGCTCCAGCATGATGCGCGTGTACTCGCGGTTGCGCACCGTGAAGTAGTCAATGAACCCACGCACGGTCTTGTTGAACTCCAGCGGAACTTCACCTTCGAGGCACGAGAGGCGGTCGGCGACCACCTCGTCGGGCTCAATCGGCACGTAGGCCGGGTCGTAGAGCCGGAGATCAAGCGGCTCCTCGGCCACCTCCTCGATGGGGTCGTAGTAAACCGAGTCGATCTCGACAACGATCTCCGGCTCGGGTTCGGGCATCGGCCCGATGAGTTGGGCCTCGGCGACACACGGCCACAGCCCCCCCCCAACAAAGCAATAAAGATCAGCTTGTGCCGACGGTCATCAAGTCTTAATCGCATCATTACTGTAGACGATTGTGTTCTAAATACTGGGCGAAGGCCAACAGTTGGGCTTCGCGATACGGTCCGGCCACCAGTTGGAGGCCGATGGGCAACCCCCGACGGTCCCAGCCACTGGGCACCGAGATGGCCGGCACCCCAGCCAACGAGGCCGGCACCGTGAAGAGGTCGGCTAGGTACATCGCAATCGGGTCTTGGGTACATTCCCCGATGGAAAACGCCGTGGTCGGCGTCGTGGGCAGCAGCAAGTAGTCGTACGTCTCGAAGAGCTGCCGCACCGCCCGCGACACCAACCGCCGCACGCGTTGCGCCCGGGTGTAATATGCATCGTAGTAGCCCGCGCTCAGCACGAAAGTCCCGAGCATAATGCGGCGCTTCACCTCGGCTCCGAACCCCTCGCGGCGCGTCTGCCGGTAGAGGGCGGCCAGGTCCTGCACCCCCTCCGCCCGGTGCCCGAACCGGATGCCGTCGTAACGCGCCAGGTTTGCACTCGCCTCAGCCGTGGTGAGAATGTAGTACGTCGGCAGCGTGTGCTCCAAAAGGGGGAAGCCGACCGTCTCCACCTCGAACCCTTCGCTCCGTATCCACTTCACGCGTTCGCGGAGGGCCCACCGGATGTCCGGCGCTACGGCTTCGTTGTTCAAGCCTTCGTCAAGCACCGCGACTTTGCCTGTAACAGGTTTATCCAGACAGCGAGTGTACGGCTCCGTCGGCCGTCGGGACGCCGTGCTGTCGCAGCCGTCTGCCCCGGCGGTGATTTCCAGCAGCAGAGCGGCGTCGGCCACTGTCTGGGTCAAGAAGCTGATGCAGTCGAATGACGATGCGTAGGCCGCCAGCCCGTGGCGAGACACCCGCCCGTAGGTAGGCTTTAGCCCCACCACCCCACAAAAGGCGGCGGGCTGTCGGACCGAGCCACCGGTATCACTGCCGATCGACGCCTGACAGAGCCCCGCCTGCACCGCCACCGCCGAACCGCCCGACGAACCACCGGGCACACGTGTGGGGTCGACCGCGTTGCGAACTGCCCCCCACGCGGAGTTTTCGTTCGACGATCCCATCGCGAACTCGTCACAATTCTGGCGGCCGATCACGACCACATCTTCGTCCAGCAGCCGCCCGACAGCAGTACCGGTGAACTGCGAAGTAAACCCTTGCAGAATCTCGCTGGAAGCTCCTAGAGGGTGGTTTTGATAGCAAAGAACGTCTTTGAGACCTACCACGGTCCCGGCCAAACGGCCCGCCGCCGCGCGGTCTTTCGCGTCGACACGGCGGGATATTTCCAAAGCTTCCGACTCGTATACTTCTAAGAATGCCCCAAGGTTACTCCTAGAATGTATGTTGTTAATACAATCTCCGACCAATTCTTCCGAATTTACTGCGCCGGCTTGCCAGTCAGCGTTCGTACGGATTAATGTCGGAATCACGAGAAAGGTTAGCGCTTGACGGCGGGGCGGTCGTCTTTGACGCTATCCTCGATCTCGTTCTTGATGTCGGTCGTAGCGTCTTTGAACTCGCGGATGCCCTTGCCAAGCCCACGCGCCAGCTCAGGAATGCGCTTAGCACCAAACAAGATCAGCACGATCAGAAGGATGAGCAACACTTCCCAGCCACCGAGGCCACCGAGAAAAGTGAGGGTGTTATCGAAAAACATGGTCATTGGTTTATGTGTGTAGGCTATTTACCAAGATACGACG
>JBARYS010000350.1:0-2176 GCA_049648155.1 Catalinimonas sp.
CGCCGACCACCGCCTCGGGCGTTTGTGCTTCGGCCCCATGAGTGAGGCGCTTGAGGGGCTTGAGCACCGCCAGCATCAGGCCGCCGAAGAGGGCGCAGAAGATGAAGATGCCCGTGAAGACCGAGAACTCACCCGCCTTCGTCGAAAGCTCGCCGAGCGAGCCGGCCACCTTGTTGCCCAGCCCTGTGGCCGCGAAGTAAGCGCCCATCATGAAGGCCACGTACCGCCGGGGCGAGAGCTTGGTGATGAAGCTGAGCGCTACCGGCGAGGCGCAGAGTTCGCCGAGCGTGTGCAGCAGGTAAGCGAAGATGAGCCAGTACATGGCCGACGAGCCGAGCGCCTCGTACTGCTTCACGGCCGCCGACATGAACAGGAAGCCCGCGCCCATGATGATGGTGCCGACGGCCATCTTCAGCAGCGAGCTATCCTCTTTGCCGCGCCGCCGCCACCACGCCCAGAACGCTCCCACCAGCGTGGCGAACAGCAGGATAAAGAGCGCGTTGACCGACTGAAACCAACTGGCGGGCACCTCGAAGTTGCCGAGGGTACGGTCCGTTTTCTCCTGCGCGTAGACGTTCATCAGGCCACCCGCCTGCTCGAACGCGCCCCAGAAGACGATGATGATGAGGAACGAGAGCACGATCACCAGTAGGCGGTCGCGCTCCACGGCGTTCGACTCGTTGTAGAAAACAAAGAAGACGCCCACCGCCAGACTAAGCCCGACGATCAGCAGGCCGTAGTCCCACGCGCCGGTAGTGGCCCAGAGCAGCAGCCCCGCCCCCGCTACCAGCGCGGTCGCCGTAAGGGCCTTTTTCTGCCGAAAGATGTCGAGGAAGAAGTTCGACCCTTCGTCGGCTTCGCCTTTGACCGGTGGGTTACCCACGTCCTTCAGGAAGCGTTGTCCCGAAATGTAGACGATCTGCCCGAGCACCATGCCGATGCCGGCCAGCCCGAAGCCGTAGTGCCAACCGTACGCCTCGCCGACGTAGCCCACCAAGATCGCCGAGAGGAACGCCCCCAGGTTGATCCCCATGTAAAAAATGTAGAAGCCCATGTCGCGGCGGCCGTCCTTCTCGCCGTAAAGCCCGCCGACCATCGTCGAGATGTTGGGCTTCAGGCCACCTACGCCGAGCACGATCAAAATCAGACCGGTGTAGAACGCCCAGGGCGCTTCAATGGCCAAGATGCCGTGCCCGAGGCAGAGCAGCAACCCGCCGAGCATCACGGTGCGCTTTTGTCCCAACAGCTTATCGGCCAGGATGCCACCCGGAATGGAGGCCACGTAGACGAACATCGTGTACCAGCCGTAGAGCGCGTAAGCGCTCAGATCGTCCCAGCCGTAGCCGGGGTTGTCGCCGGTGGTGCTCGACACGAGGAAGAGCACCAGAATCGCCCGCATGCCGTAGTAACTGAACCGCTCCCACATCTCGGTGAAGAAGAGGATGTAGAGCCCGACCGGGTGGCCGAAGAGCTGTTTTTCGTGAGGAGCAGGGCTAGCGGCCGTTTGCATGGGAGGAGCGTTTGGACAGAGATAGGATTTTAAATGTACGGGCAGGTAGGCAATGTAACAATCAGCGTTCGCCCCGGCGGCGGCATTTTCTTCGGTGCCGACATCCTTCAGCGGTGTTCACAGGCTGCGCAGCGTCGCCCGGCGGTCCAGTTTGCCGGTGACGGTGGTCTTAAATTCGGCTACGTATTGCACCCGTCGCGGCGCGTGGTGGCGCGGCAGGGCGACGCGCAGTTCGTCGAGCAGCTCGCCGGGCAGGGCGTCGGTACCTTCCACCACGAGCGTCACTTCCTCGCCGAGTTGGGGGTGCGCCAGGCCCGCCGCGAAGTACCGGCGAGCGAGGCCGCGCCCGGCCAGCCACCGCCCCACGGCGCGCTCCACCTCCTCGGGCTGCACCTTCACGCCACCACTGTTGATGGTCCAGTCGGCGCGCCCTAGCCACCGGAAGCGCTGCGCGTCCAGCAACTCCACGCGGTCGTTGGTGGTGATGAGCTGCTGGTTGGTCACAGCACCACGAATCAAGAGGCAGCCCCGGTGGTCCTGACGGAGCTCAATGCCCGGCAAGGCGGTGAAGTAGTCGCTGCGTTCGGGGCCGTTCAGCCGCCGCAGGGCCACGTGCGACGCGGTTTCGGTCATGCCGTAGGTGTGGTGAAGCGCCGCGCGGACGCT